>CALLKH010000592.1 GCA_938008425.1 uncultured Planctomycetaceae bacterium
ACGAGAACAAAAACAGGCCGACGAGTCGCCTCGCCGGCCTGTTGATTCAACAAGATTCCTATTCAAAACTACCGACTACTTCCGGTCGCCGATCGGCACGTACTTGAGATCGGTCTCGCCGGTGTACACCGCGCGGGGCCGGAAGATTCGATTCTCCGGCAGGTACTCGAGCACTCTAGCCACCCAGCCGGCCGTGCGACCGACCGCGAAGATGACCGGGAAAAACGGCGCCGCGAAACCGAGGACGTGATAAACCACGCCCGCGTAGAAATCGACGTTCGGGAAAATCGGTTTGCCGAGCGCCTTCATGCCGGCCAGCACATTCTCCTCGACCGCAGCCGCAGTGCGGTAGAGCTTCTCCTGTCCCTTTTCCTTGCAGAGCATCTCGGCGAAGCCCTTGAGCACCGTCGCCCGCGGGTCGTACGCCTTGTAGACCCGGTGGCCGAAGCCCATGAACTTGTGACCCTTCTTGAATCGATCCTCGACCCACGCCTTCGCATTCTCGGGGCCGCCGACGGTGAGGAGATCATCAAGCGCCGCCTGGTTCGCCGCGCCGTGAAGCGGGCCGCGAAGTGAGCCGATGGCGGCCGCGACGGTGGAGTACATGTCCGACATCGAACTGTGGACGACCATCGCGGTGAAAGTCGAGGCGTTCATGCCGTGGTCGGCCTGAAGAATGAGCAGGGCGTCCATCACCTTGGCGGTGATCGCATCCGGCTTTTCGCCGGTCATCATGTAGAAGTAGTTTCCGGCGAAAGACAGCGCGGGATCGGGAGCAATGACCGGTTTGCCCTGCTTTGAGCGGGCGATGTACGCCGCGGCGGTTCGCGTCATTGAAAGCACGCGAATGGCGACGTTGGTCTCACTCTCAATGGCTTGCTCCGGGTCGCTGGCGTGGTTCGACACGTTCAGCGCTTCCTTGTCGACACAGCCCGCGGCCGCTACGGCCGTCTGAAGCGCGTTCATGGGGTTCGCGTCGCGCGGCAGCGAGTCGATCACCTTGACGACTTCGGGCGGCAGCGTGGCCGCGGCTTGGAGTTTGGAGCGGAAGGCTTCGAGTTCGCTCTGCTTCGGCAGCTTGCCGAACATGAGCAGGTACGCGACTTCGCCGTAGTTGCTGCTCTCGCACAGGGTCTCGATGGAGTAGCCGCGGTAGTTCAGGTGGCCGGCCTCGCCATCGACGAAACCGATCTTCGTCAGATTGGTGATCGCGCCCTCAAGGCCTTTGCCGAGCTCGATCGTGACCGGAAATTCAACTTTGCCAAGAAACTTCGCCATGGTTGCGCCTCAATGAGGATCATGTGGGGTACGGATGACAGTTCAGCATGGAAGTATAGGGGGGATTGGCGGTTGTGGAAACAATGGCTGAGCCCGGAATTGGCCGTCGAGGGCCCCGGGCGCGGTTTGTAACCCTGTTCGATTCGCCTTAGGATTCCGCCCGGAAAGACCAGCGAGACCCGGCCGTCGGAGACGTTTCGACGGCTTGAGTACGGTCCGCAGGCGGACAACCAGACGCGTCACCACGATGACGTCCCACGGGAGCGACCCCCATGAAGATTCACGAATACCAGGCACGACAACTTTTGGTGGCCGCCGGAGCGCCGGTTCCCCGATTTGAGGTCATCGACCGTCCTGAACAGGTGGCGGACGCCGTGAAATCGCTCGGCGGCGGCGAGCTGGTGGTCAAGGCCCAGGTTCATGCGGGCGGCCGCGGCAAGGCGGGGTACGTCATCCTCTCCAGCGATCTCGCCGAGATCGAAAAGAACGCCCGGCGCATGCTCGCCGAGCCGATGGTCTCGAAGCAGACCGGCCCCGACGGCGTGAAGGTGCAGAAGATTCTGCTCGCGCCGGCCGTGGAGATCGACAAGGAGTATTACGTCGGCCTCGTCATCGATCGGGCGAAGAACTGCCCGTGCATGATGGTGTCGAAGGAAGGCGGCGTCGAGATTGAGGAAGTGGCCGCGAAGAACCCCGAGGCGATCGTCAAGGAGTGGATCCACCCGCACCTCGGGCTGGAGCCGTTCCAGCTTCGACGACTGACGGCCGCGCTGGGGCTGACGGGTGATCATGCCAAGCAGGCGTCGCAGGTGATGAAGGCGCTGGCGAAGATTTTTATGGAGAAGGATTGCAGCCTGGCGGAGATCAACCCGCTGGTGCTGACGAAGGGCAAGGGCGGCGAGCCGGGGCGGATCCTGGCGATCGACGCGAAGTTCAGCTTCGACGACAACGCGCTCTTCCGTCACCCCGACCTCGAGTCCATGTTCGACCCGACCGAGGAAAATCCGCATGAGATTCGCGCCAAGGCGGCCAACCTGTCGTACATCGCGCTCGACGGCAACATCGGCTGCCTCGTCAACGGCGCGGGGCTCGCCATGGCGACGATGGACATCATTAAGCTTCATGGCGGCTCGCCCGCGAACTTTCTCGACGTCGGCGGCAGCGTGACCAAGGAGGGCGCGGTCGAGGCGTTCAAGATCATCCTGGCCGATCCGAAGGTGAAGGGCATCCTGGTCAACATCTTCGGCGGCATCGCCAAGTGCGACGTGATCGCCGACGCGCTGATCCACGCGGCCAAGGAGATCGGCTTCAAGATTCCGGTCGTGGTCCGGCTGGAGGGGACCAACGTCGACAAGGCGCGGGTGATGCTCAAGGAAGCGGACATCAAGCAGCTCGTGCCGGCGGCGGACCTGACGGACGCGGCGAAGAAGGTTTGCGCGGCGGTGTGAGTCGGACAGTCTTATTCGATAAGAAATCAATTCTGGCACATATTCAGGAGTGAAAATAGGAGTCCCTGAAGTGAAATACGGCGCCCGTAATCAGCTCGTCGGCGAAGTCACCGCGATCAAGAAGGGCACGCTCATGTGCCAGGTCACTGTGCGGATCGCCGGCGATGCCACGGTGTCCTCGGTCATGACGCTCGATTCGCTCAAGGAACTGGGCATCAAGAAGGGGTCGAAGGTCAAGGTGCTGATCAAGGCGGTGAATGTGCTTCTCGCCAGCGATGTGTGAGTCGGGACGCGCCGATTCGTTTCTCATCCTGCGGTCGTTTCAACGGGCGGCCGTTTCTTGTAGGTCCTGACAGACGTGTTGCATGCCCCCATGGGCTGATGGGAGCCGGGTGATGGATGAAACGACGGTCACCTACGCCTCCGCGCTGCCGCCCGATGCCGCCTGCCTGACATGCCGCACCCCGCTCACGGAACCGGGCCGCCGCACGTGTCCGAAATGCCACCGGCCGTATCATCCCCTGGACCGGTCAACCTTTGGAAGCGCACTCTCCGGCGATACCGCAAGCCGCTGGCTCAGCCCGCCGAGCGGGACCGAGTGCATCCTGGCCGGCCTGCTTGCGTTTTACATGCTCTACGCCGTCAGTTCGCCCAATGGGTCGGCCAGGGGCGGGCTGATCGGGTCCGCCATCTGCGGCACGCCGGTCTTCCTGATGCTCCTGTCGATGTACCTGCGGCGGCGCAGCGTGTGCCGTGCCTACCTGGGGTCAAAGTCCGCCGATCCCGAGATGGCAGACTCGATCCGCCGAGGTCGTTGGCGCTGGTGGCCGTTGCCGATGGCGCTCGCGCTCATTCTGCTGGCCTCGGTATCGGATTGGCCGCTCAGGCTGCGATTTGAACTCAGCCGCGAGGCGATGGAAAAAGCGGTGGCCGACGCGCAGGCCCGAAGGTTTGGGCAGCCGCACAGGGTGGGGCTTTACTATCTAACGATTGTTGATTCGATGTCATCAACGGGTCCGGGCGGTACAGGCAAGGTCTTCTTCGAGACGCCGAGCTACTGGCTGCCGCCCGATCGGATCGGTTTTGAATACAGTCCGAGCGATGTGCCCAGTTCGCCGAATACGAGCTTTCGAATCGCGCCGAAGTGGTTCTGCCGGTCGGATTGAGCCTCGGGACTTTTTCGGAATTCTTGCCCGGCTTGTGGGCTCGAAGCCGCAGTCACGTGATTCGACGGGCGGAGTTAAGCCCGGCATCGAATTTCGTTAACCCGAACCACTCGTCCGCGCTGAGAGCGGAGTATGATGAAATGACTTCCGAGGGCCGGATCATGAATCAATCACTCCGCCATACCGCTTTCAAAGTTCAATCGGCCGTCGCCGCGCTGGTCATTCTCGTCGTCGCAACGCCGGTGCTCGCCAATGTCGGCACGCCGCTCATGTGGGTGACCGGAGGGCATCTCCTTCTCGGCAACGCCCTGATCGGCGTCTTCGAGGGCGCGATCCTGGCACGCCTTTTCAAGGTCAGGCTTCGCCGGGCGATCCTGATCATGATCTTTGCGAACTACGTTTCGATGCTGCCCGGGTGGGGGATCGCTGAATTACTCGCCCATTGGTTTGAGACGTCTCAGCTTCGTGCCAATCCGCTGGCCGACGGGTGGCGCGCCATCGTTGTGTCGGTCGCGGCGGCGTTTCTCTGCACGATCGTTCTTGAGTGGCCGTTCTGCCTCTGGGCAATCTGGAAGACAGGAGGCCGATCGATCCGGGCCTTGAAATCCTCGGCAATTCTTCAAACCGCCTCATACGCCGTTCTCATTCCACTTTACTCGACTTTCAGCCACATCAGCATTTACACCGAGGCGACGATTGAGCCCGATCTCGGCTTCGTCAGGCAGCCGTCGGCGATGATCTATTACATCAACCCGGACGACGGCGACATCTGGACGATTCGCGCCGACGGCCGCGACAAGCGGCGCGCGCTCAGTGCCGGAATCACGGAGAGAAATGCATGGCTCTATGTAAAGCCGGCGCCGGAAGCCGATGGCTACGATCTCTGGTGCGTGCCGCCGCTTTTTCCCGATCGCAAGCTGATCGAAGTTGTCGGTAGGATGGCAGCACCCCGTCATGACACCGAGCCGGATCTCTGGTCGAATTTTGGTCCTTACTTTGGAATGGCGGATCATCTTGTCGTCAATCCCGACTGTCCGGTGGCTTGGAGGGCCTATGCAGGATTCTGGTCGGCCGAAGGCATTGGAATTGAGAAGGACAAGCGCTGGGAATACAACTTGGCCCTCGATACGCCGTTCGTTCAGTGGTTCTGCCGAAACGTGGTGATCCTGCCGAACGACCAGGCGCTCTTTCAAATGAAAGACATGCTTCTCATCCTCGACATGCCATCGCGAAAGCTCGGTTTCCTCACCATCGGCCGCGGGCCGGTCGTCGTCATGAATGATCCGCCCAAGCCACACTGAGACAACCCGGCCGATCAAGTGACGGACGACGCGCTCTCAAAGGCGCTGGCGGATCGCTGAGCATTCGAGGTCAATTCCTCTCCCGGTTTTCGACTAGACCAATTCGCAAATGGGTGAAGTTGTTGGATCTGAGTACTCACGATCTTCGGCGGAAGGCGCTATCGTGTCGATTCTACAAAACCATCGGACCTGCGCGAGGGTATCGACGTCGCACCAGGCCGTTTCAACGGCCTTTCCCACCGAAGGTGGGCCAGAGGCCAGTCGTTCA
>CALLKH010000593.1 GCA_938008425.1 uncultured Planctomycetaceae bacterium
AACGATTCCGGTCATCGTGAAGCTCACGCCGAATATCAGCGATGTCCGCCTTGTCGCTCGCGCCGCGAAGAATGGTGGTGCCGATGCGGTGTCGCTCATCAACACGATCAACAGCATCATGTCGATCGATCTCGACACGTTCGCGCCGAGGCCGGCCGTCGCGGGGAAGGGGTCGCACGGCGGCTACTGCGGGCCGGCGGTGAAGCCGATCGCGCTGAACATGGTCAGTGCGATTGCAAACGACAAGGAGTGCGCGGGCCTGCCGATCAGCGGGATCGGCGGCATTCAGGCATGGCAGGACGCGGTGGAATTCATGCTGCTCGGCGCGGGCTCGGTGCAGGTGTGCACCGCGGTCATGCACTACGGTTTTCGCATTGTCGAGCACATGACGAGTGGCATGAAGAACTGGATGCGCGAGAAGGGGTTCCAGCGGATCAGCGATTTCCAGGGCAAGGCGGCGCCGAACATCGTCGACTGGGGCGACCTCGATCTGGGCCACAAGGTGGTGGCGGAAATCGAACAGTCAAAGTGCATCCACTGCGGCCTGTGCTACATCGCATGCGAAGACGGGTGCCACCAGTCGATCAAGTGGGAGAAGGTGCCGGTCGCGGAGTTTGAGAAGACGTACGCGGCTTCGAATGGCAATGGGAGCGGCGCTGCTGCGAAGCGCTCACCAAGTGGCTCCGCTCAATCGCCCAATCACCAGATCGCCAGATCGCCAAATCCCCCCGGTCCTTTCGTCAATCCCAACATGCACCCGATGAAGTCCGGCGACGTTCTCTCGATTCCCGGCGCGGCCGACGGGTACGTGGGCGTCTTCACGATCAAGCAGGACACCTGCGTGGGCTGCAACATGTGCTCGCTGGTCTGTCCGGTGCAGGGCTGCATCAGCATGAAGCCGGTGCCGGGGACGATTCCGCACATGACCTGGCGCGAGTATCAGACCAAGCTGGCGGCGGGCGAGGTGCAGAAGATCCAGCCGCCGGAGCATGTGTGAATAACTGTGCGATGATCATGACGGTTGATTGGCAGGCGAGCAGGCGGATGCATCAGGTTTTTAGGGCCGAACGATGTTGTATTCAGCCATTCGAGTCTTAATCGTGCTCATGGGGCCTCCCCAGTTGGAGGTTGAGCGGCCTCCGAGGCTGACCTTTGACAAGCCAGTCAACTATGTTCGTTGGTACAACGAGCAAACATCGCGCGGTAAGACGGACAACGCACTTGGTGACTATGAACCGATACTGGTCGAACCGGAGATTGGAGGCGCCCAATCGATCGAGCGCGAACCAATTCGAGATTTGACCGACGAAGAGTCTCGTCAACTGCCGAAGGCGGGAATGCGGTGGAAGTCCGGGGACGCGCCCCTCCTGGCCGCGTACTTAGAGAATCATCGCACACAACTCACTCAGTTTGAGAGAGCGTCCGACCACCGGAATTATTACGAGCGATTCGATGAAGAACGGCTTTGTTTGTTCGAGATCGAGATTCGCGTTCTGCGCATCATGCGGACATACTCCAAGGCGCTGATGGCCGACGCGCTTCACGAGTCGAAGGCGAATGCAGAGTCGATTTTTAGGGCCCAACGGGTGATTCTCCGCTCAGCTTCACACGCAGAGCAAACACTAACGACAGTCGGCGGGATGGTATCGGTCGCGAACCAGTCGCAAGTGTATGAACACACGTTGGCATCGCTCGAATCGGGGCTGCTGAATCCTTCCGATGCCGACGCACAGTATGAAACGTTTCAAAAGTTCTCTCCCGGGACGCCGAACTGGCGAGGGATTGTCGCTTATGAATGGGCCACGGGCCTGAGTGGAATGCAGAAGGCCTGCTCCGGCGGGAAATCGACGGTGGAGAATTGGAGGGCGTTCCTACGCCGCGTTCTACCCGACAATCCCGACGACCCCGATGACGGGAAAGCATTGACCCTTGCCGCCGCGTCCATGAATCCGAGTCGGTCGCTCGGCCTGATTGAGGATTACTACGGCGAGTTCTTTCGCATTGCAGGGGAGCCGATTCGGCAGCGAAACGTTGGGCGGATACGTAAGGCGAGAAGCCAAGCCGTGACGGATAACCTCGTCGATTCGGTTAATGACTTTTTTTGCCCCGACCTGTCACGTGCCTACGAGTTGACGGTACGCGTCGAATCCATTCGTCGCGCCACGATGCTCGTTCTGGCTCTCCACATTCATCATGAAAAACACGGCAAGTGGCCCAGGACGCTGGAAGACATCGATCCCAAACTCGGCCTCAAGGGCCTGAAGACGTACCGAATCGACACATTTTCCGGCGAGCCGTTCAAATACAAACTCAAGGACGGTCGGCCGCTGCTCTACTCGGTCGGCACGGACGGCAAGGATGACAATGGAACGCACCATCCGAAATGGGGCGAAGGCGGCGCGGGCGGGGATTATGTCTATTGGCCGTATCAGCGGGCGAAGGACTCGGGCGAATAATCGATGCCGCTTGATTGCGGCATCAAGCGATATGCACTCAACGCGGCAACTTACGCTCCATGCGGTGTAACTCAGCCGCGGTAGCGGCGGAAGAGTGTAGCCCATGTCGCAAGACATGGGTTGAATGACAAACCAAACAAGAGCCCCAGCGGGGCGAAAGTCCGGCCTGGCATCGAATTCTCTTTCGCCCCTGCCGGGGCTTTGGCACTTCGTTTGCGTGCACCCATGTCTTGCGACATGGGCTACTTTCTTTCGCCCCGATGGGGCTGGCGCTCGATCGCGATTTTCTAGATGCGGCGCTGACTAATCCAGCGTCCCGCGCTTCCGCTGCTCCTCCTCGATGCTCACGAACAGCGCCTTGAAATTTCCGATCCCGAAGCCACGGCTGCCGTGCCGCTCGATGATCTCGTAGAACACCGTCGGCCGGTCCTCCACCGGCTGCGTGAAGATCTGAAGCAGGTAGCCGTCCTCGTCGCGGTCGACAAGAATGCCGAGCTCCTGAAGCGTCTTGTAGTCTTCATCGATCTTGCCGATGCGATCGGCCAGCGCCGCGTAGTACGTATCCGGCACGCGGAGGAAGCGAACGCCATTCTCCCGCAGGGTGCGGACCGTCTTGCAGATGTCGCCGGTGTTCATGGCGATATGCTGCACGCCCGGCGTGCGATAGAAGTCCAGGTATTCCTCGATCTGACTCTTCTTCTTGCCCTCGGCCGGCTCGTTGAGCGGGAACTTGATCTTGCCCGATCCGTTCTGCATCACCTTGGACATGAGCGCGGTGTAGTCGGTGCTGATGTCATCGTCGGAGAAGTGCGTGAGCTGCTCGAAGCCGAGCACCTTGGCGTAAAAGCCGGCCCAGTAGTTCATCGCGCCGAGCTCGACGTTGCCGACGATGTGATCAACCGCCGCGAGGCCCGCGCCGCGCGGGGCGGGAACCCGCATCTCCGTGAAGCCCGGAAGGAACATACCCTTGAAGCTTTCGCGTGACACGAATCGATGGATCGTCTCGCCGTAGGTGCGGATCGCCGCCATTCGAACCGAGCCCGAGCCGTCTTCCAGCGTCGTCGGCGCCTGAACGATCGTCGCGCCGCGCTTCTTCACCTCTGCGAAAGACTTGTCCACATCCTTCACCCGAAATGCCACCGCCTTGACGCCGTCGCCGTGAAGCTGGCAATGGCGGGAAACCTCGTGATCGGGCCCGAGAGCGGCGGTCAGCACGAATCGAATCTTGCCCTGTTCGAGGACGTAGCTCGCCTTCTCGCGGTTGCCCGTTTCCAGGCCCGAGTATCCGACGATGTCGAATCCGAACATCAGGCGGTAGAAATGGGCGGCTTGAAAGGCGTTGCCGACGTAGAACTCGACATGATCGATGCCGTCCAGCGGCAGAAAGTCCTCTGCGGCGGCCGGTGTGGTCGCGGGTTGGCGGGTGGCGGTGCTCATGGTGTTGCTCCAATCTGGCGGCCGTCGCGAACGGCCGGGGGCTGCGATTTCTTCGCCTTCAGTATATCACGCCGGGGCGTTTGAGCACGCGCTCCAGGCTGCGATCAGGCCGTGGGATTCGGCGTTTCCAGGGCCGCTGAAGCCGCAATCGGCCGCGATATCCGGCTTGAAACGAAGAGTCTGAGGACTATGCCGCAGGGCCGGGACGGGCGGCCGTTCGCTCGGGGTCGGGAAAGTCGCGGTACAGCGCGGATCGAAAATCGGTGACCATCGAATAGACCTTCACGTGCAGCCGCTCCGTCTCCCCGGCGCGCGGGGCCACGGCGATGAAGGCCTCGTCGAGCTGCGCGAGACTCTCGCAGGAAATGGTCATTTGAAATTCGCCGAGTTCAGAAGGGCCGAAGCCGAGCTTGCGTCGCGACAGCCCCCAGCGGGCGATCTTGCCCGTGGCCTGAAGATGGCTGAGATAGTTGCGAACGTTTTCCGCGAATTCAAGGTCGCGATGACTGTCTTTGAGATTGCACCAGACCAGATAGTGATTCATGTCGTCGGGCTCCGCGCAGGGGGTGATTTTCTAACACTGTTTACGCGTTTGGCGCCGACCTGTTCTAATCCAGATTTCGCGCAAAAGACAACCCGCCGGGCCGTCGCCGACCGGGCGGGTTGTCGCACACCATCTCTTGCATTGATTTGATCGGCCGAAACGGGTTTCGGACCGAAGTGGTCGTTGAAATCAGGCGAACAAGGCCTTATTGGGCGCCGAACAGGTTTCCGCCTCCGCCGCCACCGCCGCCGCCAACACCGCCACCGCCAACGCCGCCTCCGCCGTTACCACCGCCTCCGGTGCCGCCACCGCCGCCGGTGTTCACGCCGCCGAGAATGGCTTGGAAGAGGTTTCCGAGCTGGCTGGGGTCGAATTCACCTTCGTCGTCGAAGTCGGTGCCTTGGAACGCATCCGCCAGATCGTCGAGCCCCTCGATAGATTCTGGATTGGACTCAGCCTGACTTGCGAGCGTCGTGAAGTCGTCGATCGTGTTCAGATCGTTGATCTTCAAGAAGCTCGACACCGCCTCGGCCTGCGCGAGTGTGAGCGGCGTGGTCTCGACGTTCAGCGTCGATCCGATCACGTTGAGCGCCGTTTGATTGAGAATCTGAATCTCACCGGCGGTGAGTTGCGAGATCTGCCCGCCGAGGATCTTGGCGGTGGCCGACAGAATGCTCTCGGCGCCGCATCCCGTCATGCTGACGGCCGACAGCCCGAGGATCAATGCACAACACTTCTTTCGTACGACTCCCATAGCTCTATCCCCCCAATTCTCAAGACCTGCCTGGCGGCCGGCCCGGGCGAAACTCCGCGCCCGCCGGGTGGCCGCCGTTTACGGAACGTTAAAAGCCAGGAGGAAGTCGACCAGCCTGTCGCCCTCGACGGTGTCTGGAATGCCGGCTTCGTCGCGAATCGCCTGACGCTTTTCGGCGTTGGTCAGTCGTTCGTCGTCCTGGATTTCTTCAAGTCGAGCGAGCGTCAGATCATTGAGATCCGGCAGCGAAGGCTGAATTCGCTCGAACCCACAGCCGGCCAGCATCGTCATCAGCAGGCCGGCGAAAAAGATACAATTCAAGACAATTTGCGAACGACGAAGGGGCGTCATAACAACCTCTCTGCGGTCGGCCTCGCGTGCGGGGAATCGTCCCATTCGGGCGCGGCGTCCGATCCATCAGTATTTTTATCGTCTGACGGGCGGAACGGGCGGAATTGCCGAAGACCTTTATGGTCCGGTTATCGGTACCTGGAATGCATCGCCCCGTATCGACACGGGCGGGCCCGGGCGTGGTATAACTTCACGGTCGAAATCGTCTCCATGCGAAACCGCATCAGGGGCCTGAACATGCCGTCTTCTTTCCTCATTCGTGCTGTCATGACCGGTTTGGCGATCGCTTTGCCGGGCGCATCGGTCTTTGCCGACGCCTATCCGACTTCGAACAAAGATGGGTCGCCGAAATTCAACTACGTTCCTTTAGGCTGCAGTTCTGTCGATATGCAGGCCGCCCTTGCCGCATATTTCGCCGCTTCGGAGCCCGAACCGAAAGACGGGAGCACCGAGGCGTCAGCCGCATTGGAGCGGGTCAACCGTGCGATCAACGAGGCCCGGGCCGCGATCGTGTCCGAATGCGCAGAGCCGCTTTCGGCCGAACTTTGCTGGACCGCCAAGTCGGATCCCAGGCTGGCCGCCATCGTCGCCCGCGCCGCCGGGCTGATCAAGAAAGCCGAACAGGCGCTGGCCGACCTGCCGAAGTCGGTCAGCGAATCCGAGCGCTCGGCGCTGCAGGGCCGGATCGATCTGCTCCGGGCCTTTCTGGATCTGTTCACCGCCATCGCAGCGCTCGACGACTCGAAGTCGAGCCGGAATCGGCTCATCGACGCCTGCATCAACGTCTCGGTCTATCTCGACGATCCGAACCCCGGCGTCGCCGACTCAGCCAAGCTCTGGCAGGGCGTCGCGTACCGCCGCGCCGGGCGGCCGGATCGTACACTGCAACTGTTCTGGCCCGCCATCGGCCGGGTCTCGTCGACGCGGGTCGATTTCTTCGTTCGCACCGAACGCTGCCGGGCGCTGGTCGAGAGCGGGCGGCATGTCTCCGCGCTGGCACTCGTGGTAAAGCTGGAGGAGCATGTCGGCGAGTGGATAAAGGATGAGGATGAGGCGTCGCGGACTCTCGCGGCGGACAGTCTTCGCTGGGTCCGGGCGATGATTCATCGCGACTGGGCGGCGTCGCTGCGAAAAGACGGCGAGCCCGAGCGCGCCAAGACGGCCGACGAGGCGGCGGCGAAGATCGTCGGCGAAGAGTCGTTTCCGATTCCGCCGAAGAAGTGGCTGCGGCTTTCGGAGACGATTGCAGGTTTGCCGGAGTGGAAGCCGGCGGAGCCCGAGCCGACCACGCAGCCGGCGGAAAAGAAATCCTAGCTCATGTTCGCCCGATCTTTGCGAGTGCCATCACGTTGCCAAGAAAAGCCTCCAAATCCGAATCGTCTCTGACGCATCTCAACCGGCGCGGCGAAGCGCGAATGGTGGACGTCTCGGCCAAGGCGGTGAGCGCCCGGCGCGCGGTCGCCTCAGCCGTCGTTACTGTGCAACCCGAGACGCTGGCGCTGATCCGCGATGGACAAATCCCCAAGGGCGACGTGCTTGCGGTCGCGCGGATCGCCGGGATTCAGGCCGCGAAAAAGGCATCGGAGTTGATTCCGCTCTGCCATCCACTGCCGGTCGACGCCGTCGAAGTGCGCATCGCACTGGACCCGCCCGCGACGATTCGCATCGAGGCGGATGTGCTGGTCGAGGCGCGCACCGGCGTCGAGATGGAGGCGCTCACCGCGGTCAGCGTCGCCGCGCTGGCCATCTACGACATGTGCAAGGCCGTTGATAAGGGGATCGAGATCGGACCGATTCGCCTCGAGCACAAGTCGGGCGGGCGATCGGGCGAATGGAATCGATCCGAGGGCAAGGGGCGCAAACGTCGTTGAGCTTCTATCAGTTGCAACACCAATCCTCGATGAATAGCCGTACGAAAGCCCGGGTCGTTCGCGGCGGCGCAAAACAAAAACGCCCCATCGCGGCGGGCCGATTCTTCCCCGGGGATGCTTTCAAAACTTATGAAAGCCGCCGACGGCCATTGTGGGCCCACGGGGCCGTTCACTAGAATCCTTGGACTTTGCGGCCACGCCGGCAGGGTGAGGACATGGAATCGACCATCGATCTTGCCACTCCAGTTTCCAGCGCACTCGACCAGGTCATCGAGGTCTTTGACGATGAGCTTCGGTCGGACCTGCCGTTCGTCAATCGACTGACGGAGCAGGTGCGCCAGTATCGCGGCAAGCTTCTGCGGCCGAACCTGCTGCTTCTGGCCGGCGAGTCGGTGGGGCCGATCGGCCGGGATCACATCGTTCTGGCGGCGGTCGTCGAGATGGTGCACATGGCGACGCTGGTGCACGACGACGTGCTCGACGAGGCCGACATCCGGCGGCGCAGCGCGACCATCAACCGGCTCATCGGCAACGAGGGCGCGGTGCTGCTCGGCGATTTTCTCATCTCACACGCCTATCACCTGTGCAGCAGCCTCGGCACGACCGGCCCCTCGCGGCGCGTGGCGGCGGTGACGAATGTCGTCTGCGAAGGCGAGCTGATGCAGATCGAGAACCGCGGCAACTTTGCCTTGAGCGAAGAGGTTTATCTCGAAATCATCCGCCGCAAGACGGCCGCTTTGACGAGCCTGTGCTGCGAACTCGGCGCGGCGACGTCGGGCGCCGGCGCTGAGACGGTTGAACACCTCGCGGCGTACGGCCTCGAAATCGGCATGGCGTTTCAGATCGTCGATGATCTGCTCGATCTGACGGCGAGCGAGCGGGAGACGGGAAAATCGGTGGGTCGCGACGCGGAACTCGGCAAAATGACGCTGCCCTTGATTCGATTTCTTGATCAGGCGGGCGATGACGAGCGGGAGGCACTCGTCGGCGTGCTCGCCTCGACCGATCCGCACAAGACGGCCCGGGTGCGCGAGATCATCGCCGATTCGGCCTGCATCGAGCAGGCGCTGGACGTCGCCCGCGGGTACGTCACCTCGGCGATCGAGCATCTCGCGGTGCTGCCGGAGTCGACGGCGAAGACGAAGCTGACGACGGCGGCGGAGTTCGTGATTCGCAGGCGGGCATAGGCGAAGCTCCGCAGCACATCAAGTTCAGCGGCAATTCAAGCGAATCCAGAATTAGAGTAAGCCATCGCAGGGTGCCAGTCCCGGCAAGGGCCAGCCCCGTCAAGGGGCGATAGACTCTAGCCCACGTCGCAAGACGTGGGTAATCGGCGTAGAGATGCCATAGCCCCGGCAGGGGCGAAAGAGGGCTCGGCACTCCCTTCTTCTTTCGCCCCTCCGGGGCTGATGATGGCATGATCGTGGCACCCACGGCTTGCGCCGTGGGCTACACTCTTTCGCCGCTCCGCGGCTGGGTGGCGATGTTCTCGCTGCCGATTCGCGATCGTGCACACCAGGTGAATGTATTCAATTACATTGAGCGTCATCGTAGTCGCGGCGCCGCGGTGTGGACTTTTCGCGAACCGAACCCGAATGAGCGCGATTGAGTTGTGCGAAATCGGTGCGAATTCTCATGTGACGCATGCTCGCTTTGCGTTGACACATGGTGCGCGTAAAAAAGCCCATGGCAGGCATGCCATGGGCTTTGAGCGTTACTCAATGCGAAAGAGTATTCAAACTGCTCACGCCTTGACTACTCCTTCACCGTAAACTCCGCATCGATCACGTCGTCATCCTTCTTCGCGGTGCTCTTCGCGCCGGAATCATCGGAATCGTCGCCGCCGGGCGCTGCGCCTGGGGCGCCGGCACCTGCCGCCTTCGCGGCTTCCTCGTAGATGATCTTGCCGATCGACTGCGAGGCCGTCATGACGTTCTCGATCGCCTTCTTGATCGCCGCCGCGTCGTCGCCCTTCATCACTTCGCGAAGGTTGCTGA
>CALLKH010000594.1 GCA_938008425.1 uncultured Planctomycetaceae bacterium
TCAGAAGCCGCTCGCGAATTATGCAATAAATTGTGTGTACGGACGTTTCGGACGCCCCGGGGAGCAGGGTTTTCTTGCCCGGGCGTGCGAGCGTGCACCCAATGATCGCTGATCAACCGTCGATCGGAAGAAATCTGCGCGTTTGTCCGCAGTGGTCAAGAATCCGGCAGCCGCACCCACCCGCGTGTGTCCACTGTTTGGCACCGTCCCGCCGGGCGGACTCCGTGCGCCGCACTGAAGGTGACGGGGGATTACCAGCGCTCGGTGATGCTCTTGCCCTGCATGAACAACTGGAGATAGTCGCGGCCGCCCGCCTTGCTGTCGGTGCCGGACATGTTGAACCCGCCGAAGGGCTGCACATCCACGAGCGCGCCGGTGCACTTTCGATTCAGATAGAGATTGCCGACATGAAACTCGTGGCGGGCGCGCTCGAGGTGGGCGCGATCGTTGGAGTAGATCGCCCCGGTCAGGCCGTACTCGGTGCCGTTGGCGATCTCCAGCAGCTGGTCGATGCCCTTGCCCTTGATGACCGCCAGCACCGGGCCGAAGATTTCCTCCTGGGCGAGGCGGTCCTTCGGCTTGATGCCGGTGAAGATGGTGGGTTGCACGAAGAGGCCGAACCCCGCCGCCTTCTCGCCCGACGGGGGCTTCGGATAGTCCGCGGCTTTCTTTCCGCAGGCGAGCGAACCCTCTTTTTCGCCGATTTCGATGTAGGAGAGGATCTTCTCGTATGCGGGCTTGTCAATCACCGCACCGACCTGGAAGTTCTCCGGCGTTGTCGGGTTGCCCTGGGTGAGCTTCTTCGTTCGCTCGACGACCTTGGCAACCAGCGCGTCGTGAATCTTTTCATCCACGATGAGGCGGCTGCATGCGGAGCACTTCTGCCCCTGGAAGCCGAATGCCGAAGCGACGACGCCGTCGGCCGCCTGTTCGATGTCGGCCTGGTCGGTCACGACGATGCAGTCCTTGCCGCCCATTTCGAGAATCGTTCGCTTGAGCCAGATCTGGCCGGGATGGACCTTGGCCGCCCGCTCGAAGATTCGCATGCCCACTTCGCGCGATCCGGTGAACGCGATGAATCGGGTGCGCGGATGATCGACGATGGTGTCGCCGATGTCGGCGCCGGAGCCGGGGCAGAAATTCACGACACCCGGCGGCACCATGCACTCCTCGAGCACTTCGATGAACTTCGCCGCGATGACGGGCGCTGTGCTCGCCGGCTTGAGCACGACCGTATTGCCGGTGACGATCGCGGCGGTGGTCATGCCGGCCATGATGGCGAGCGGGAAATTCCAGGGCGGAATGATCGCGCCGACGCCGAGGGGAATATAGCGAACTTCGTTCTCCTCTCCGGCGAAGGGTGTCACCGGCTGGGCGCCGCCGAGGCGCATCATTTCGCGGCCGTAGAAGTCGAGAAAGTCCACGGCCTCGCAGGCGTCGGCGTAGGCCTCAATCCAGCTCTTGGATTCTTCATACACCATCCACGCGGAGAATTCGTAGATGCGCCGGCGAAGGATGGCCGCGGCCTTGATGAGGTAGCGGGCGCGAATGTCCGGATCGACGCGCGACCAGCTCCCGAATGCCTCGTCCGCCGCGGCGACGGCCTGAAGCGCCTGTTCACGATCGGCCTTGCCGACGCGGCCGATGATCTGGTCGATCTTCGCCGGGTTGTAGGATTCAATCGTCTGCGAGGTTTCAATTTTTTTGCCGCCGATGCGCAGCGGGTAGGTTCGGCCGAGCTGCGACTCGACGAGCTTGAGGGCGTCGAGCATTTTCTGTCGCGGCTCGGGCTGGCTGAAATCGACGTAGGACTCGGGTTGGTAAGTGGTCAGCATGGCGGCAGCTCCCGGTTGAATATCATAGAAGACCCCGGTTGGGGGCGGTTTCATAGAAGCAATCAAACAGAGTATAGCGGAGGGTGGAGTATCGCGCGAAGTCCGCGCGACGGTTTACCCCGCGCGCGGTCAGCACTATGATCTGCCCCCGGTGGAATGATTCCATTCACCACAGGCTTCCGTATCATTGGCGCACGGGAATATGAGCGAAGAATCATCGACTGAAACGAAGGTAGAAACCCCCTCCGAACCTGCGGAGCCGTTCCTGACGCGCGTCTTTCTCACGGGCGCGACCGGATTCGTCGGCGGCCACGTTCTGCGCGATCTGGTTGCCCGCGGCCACAAGGTCGTCTGCCTGGTGCGCGATCGTCAGCGGTTCATGAATTCGCTGCGAAACGTTCCCACCGATCGCATTGAAACGGTCGTCGGCGATCTGTTCGACGATGCGGCACTGACCGAGGGCACGAAGGGCGCGGAGGCCGTGGTGCACCTGGTCGGCATCATTGCCGAGGATCCGCTGAAGGGGCAGACCTTCGAGCGGATTCACACCGAGGCGACAGGGCGCGTCATCAACGCGGCGAAAGCGGCGGACGTGAAGCGCTACGTTCACATGTCAGCGCTGGGAACGCGTGTGAACGCAGTCAGCGAATATCATCGCACCAAGTGGGCCGCCGAAAACCTCGTGCGAACGAGCGGACTCGACTGGACCATCTTCCGGCCGAGCCTCATTCACGGGCCGGACGGCGAATTCATGCAGATGCTCAAGACGTTCGTCTGCGACGCCATCGTGCCGGCGTTCGGGTTCTTGCCCAGCCCGTTTCCAGTGATTCCTTACTTCGGCGACGGCCGGAATCGAATCCAGCCGGTGTCGGTCAAGGATGTGGCGCATTGTTTCGCGTCGGCGCTGTCGAAGCCGGAGACGACGGGCAAGGTATTCGAGCTGGGCGGAGCGCGGGCGATAACGTGGCGCGAACTCTACCAGACCTGCCGGGAGTTGATTCCAAACTCGAAGTCGTGGAAGCCGATGGTCGGCATGCCGGTGCCGGTGGCGAAGCTGATGGCGGCGACGGTCATGAAGCTGCCGATCCTGCCGAAGAGCCTTCGATTCAACGCCGGTCAGGTGCAGATGTCGCAGGAGGATTCGGTCTGCGACGTGCGGCCGGCTGAAGAGGCGTTTGGGATCCGAATGCGGGATTTTCGAACCGAACTCACGGCGTACGCGGATCTGCTTTGAGCCCGATGCGGCCGACTCACGATTTTGGTTGAGCGACTATGAACGCACTTGATATCGTCATGCGATGGCTTCACGTGATGGGCGCGATTGTCGCGGCCGGTGGGACGATTTTCGCACTGGTCGCACTCGTGCCCGCGCTCAAGCCCCTCAATGACGATGTGCGGGCGGAGATTCACGAACGGGTGCGAAAACGATTCGCCATGCTACTGGGCATGAGCATCCTCGCGCTGCTCGTTTCGGGCTTCTACAACTATCTCGTGACCAAGATGGGCGAGCACAAGGGGCAGGGGCTTTATCACGGCCTGATGGGCGCGAAGATCCTGCTGGCGTTCGTCGTCTTTTTCATCGGCAGCGCCCTGACCGGCCGCCTCGT
>CALLKH010000595.1 GCA_938008425.1 uncultured Planctomycetaceae bacterium
CGGCCGATACGCCGGGCGTGAATCTTAAGTCGCGCTTCCTGCTGCCGATCTACGCCCGCGGCGTTGACATGGCGGACGCGGCGCCGGAAGCAATTCCCTACGACCACACCGTCAGCCCCCTTCGCGATCCGGGACGGAAGAAAAATCGCTGATTCCGAATCCGAGGTTCTCACTCAGATTTCGACAAATCGGGCGGTGAAGTGACGGAGCACCTCTGGCGCCTTGACGATCGTGAGGCCGCGCAGACTCCTCACCTGCTCCGCGAGAATCGAAGCCGCTTCGATTACGTAATCAATGTGGCTTTGCGTATAGACCCGGCGCGGCATCGCCAGCCGGACGAGTTCGAGGCGCCCCGGGTCTTCAGAACCGAACATGACCGACCCGATTTCGACGGCGCGGATTCCGGCCACCCGAAAAAGACCCACCACCACAGCCTGGCCGGGAAACTGCTCACGAGGAATGTGCGGACACAGCGCTCCCGCGTCGATGTAAACGGCGTGGCCGCCTGGCGGTTCGATGATCGGAATGCCGGCCTTCAGCAGCCCTTCGCCGAGATAGGCGACACTTCGAATGCGGTAGGCGAGATAATCCTCGTGGGTTACCTCTTCATACCCCTGCGCCATGGCTTCGAGGTCTCGCCCCGCGAGACCGCCGTAGGTGATGAATCCCTCGGTGAGAATCAGCAAGTTGCTTGCCCGCCGAAACAACTCCTCATCTCGTATGAGCAGCATCCCCCCGATGTTGACCAGACCGTCCTTCTTGGCGCTGATCGTGGCGCCGTCCGAAAGATCAAACATCTCCCGCACGATTTCACGGATTGAGCGATCCGCCATTCCCGGCTCGCGCATCTTGATGAAATAGGCATTCTCGGCGAAGCGACATGCGTCGAGAAAGAGCGGCAGCTTGAACTTGTCGCAGACCGCCCGTACAGCGCGAAGGTTCTCAAGGCTCACCGGCTGGCCGCCGCCGCTGTTATTCGTGACGGTGACCATGACAACGGGAATGCGTTCCGGTCCCACCTCGCGGATCAGCCGCTCAAGTAATCCCACATCCATGTTTCCCTTGAACGGGTGTCGCGTCGTCGGCTTTTTCGACTCCGGGATGCCGAGATCGACCGCCTTCGCACCCGAATGCTCGACGTTCGCCCGCGTCGTATCGAAATGGGCATTGTTCGGAACGACTTTGCCCTCGCCGCCGATCAGTTCAAACAGGATTCTCTCGCTCGCGCGGCCCTGATGGGTCGGGAGAATGTGATCGAAGCCCGTCAGATTCTGCATGCGCTCCAGGAAACGAAAGAAACTCGGCGCCCCGGCGTAGGATTCGTCGCCGCGCATCATGCCGGCCCACTGCTCCGACGACATCGCCCCCGTGCCGCTGTCGGTGAGCAAGTCGATCAGAACATCTTCCGACTTCACCAGGAACAGATTGAACCCGGCGTCGCGAAGAATCGCCTCTCGCTGGTCGGGCGTTGTCATCCGAATCGGCTCAACGGACTTGATCCGAAATGGTTCGATGATGGTTTTCATTCGTTCAAGTTTCCCAACTTCGCCAAGTCCGCGGCTGAAGCAGCCCATCCGGCCGTCCCCAGTCGCGGCGGCGAATGTTTCAGACGCGAATCACCGCATCCCCGGAGACCGGCTCAAACCGCGCCTGGAAGAATCGAAGGTGTTTGGGTTCATAGGTGATTCGCAGGCCGACGATATTCTCGCGATTCCGGTACAGTTCGATCACCGATTCCGCCGTCACGTCCATGTGCGCCTGGGTGTAAACCCGCCGTGGAATCGTCAGCCGCACCAGCTCCAGCTTCGGATAGAGGTTTTCTCCGGTCGCCTTGTCCCGGCCGGCCGAGACCGCCCCGCGCTCCATCGCCCGAACCCCCGAATCGACATACAGCGCCGCGGCCAGCGTCTGTGCCGGGAAGTGCTCACGCGGAATGTGAGGGAGAAACCTCGCGGCATCGAGAAACACGCCGTGACCGCCGATCGGCCGCACGATCGGCACCCCTGCCTCCATCAGATGGCGACCGAGGTAATCAACCTGGCCGATTCGTGCCCGCATGTGATCCAACTGAACGGACTCCGCGATGCCGATGGCGATCGCCTCCATGTCGCGACCCGCGAGGCCGCCGTAGGTGTGAAGTCCTTCGTAGACGACCACCATGTTCATGGCGGCTTCGGCAAGGTCATCATCGTTCAACGCGAGAAAGCCTCCGATGTTGACAAGGCAATCCTTCTTGGCCGACATCGTGCAGCCGTCGGTGTATGAACAGAGTTCCTTCAGGATTTCGGGCAGCGACCGGTCCGCGTGCCCCGGCTCTCGCTGCCTAATGAAATAGCAATTCTCAACCGCACGCGTCGCATCATGAATGACCCGTACGCCACGCTTGTGGCACAAGTCGCACGCCGCGCGGGCATTTTCAAGGCTGATCGGCTGTCCGCCCGCCATGTTCACGCCGGTGCCCAGCGCGAGATAGGGAATTCGCCCCGCCCCGGCTTCCGAGATCACGCGCTCGAGTTTGGCCAGATCGATGTTGCCCTTGAATGGATGGGGGTTCTCCGGGTCATGGGCCTCAGGAATAACCACATCGACAAAGGTTCCCCCCGCCAGTTCCTGGTGGAGTTTGGTCGTCGTGAAGTACATGTTTCCCGGAATGATGTCGCCGGGTTTGATCATCAGTCGGCTGAGGATATGCTCGGCGCCGCGCCCCTGGTGCGTGGGAATCACGTGCTTGTAACCGTAATACTCGCGCACCGCCGACTCCAGCCGATAGAAGTTCGACGAGCCCGCGTAGGCTTCATCCCCCATCATCATGCCGGCCCACTGCCGGTCGCTCATGGCCGACGTGCCGGAGTCGGTCAGCAGATCGATATAGACATCCGAACTGCGAAGTAGAAACGTGTTGAAGCCGGCCTCTTGAATCGCCTGCTCCCGCTCCTGGCGGGTGGTCATCTTGAGGTGTTCGACCATCTTGATTTTGTACGGCTCTGCCCAGGATCGCTTTGGCATGACTGTCCTCGAAATAAACTGTGCGACCGGCGCAGACGGCCGCTTGGACGGCACAATAGCAATCCCCATTCCGCGATCGGCGGACATGCCGCATGGACGTCATGAATCTGATTGCCGCTCAAATACGGGGGCCAGTCGCGGGAAACCCGGCGTGCGGGCGCGCACTGTCCCTCATGCCTTGAGGGTTTTCACGCAGATCGACGGACTGCCTCCGCGACGACGGCAGACCCTCTCACCGCTTTCAGCGCGGACGATCATTGAATAGCCGCAGGCCCAGCACCACCCGCCTTTAGTTCTGCCCTTGCTGTTCGCGCTCGATCTGTTGGATCTCCCGATGAATGTGTTTGAGAGATTCGCGAACCGATTTGACGAAGCGATCGAGCTGTGCCTCCACGCGAGGCGGGGGATGGGTCCAGTCGCCGAGGACGTCAAGCAGTTCCAGGATCATCGCGGAGAGCCATTCGCTGTCATGCGATTGGAATTCCCGAACCGCCTTGCGGTAATCGGCCTCCGCCTGTCGAAAGTCCTCGCCGTCGTGATCAGCCGTTCGGGCCATCTGGTGAAAGTGGTGGACTGAATGCCACAACGATCTGATTTCGGCAGAGACTTGTCGCTCACGTCGAACCAGTTCATCCAGCGAACGCCGATGCTCGAGTATCTTGCCGGCCCTGGACATCTCGGCGCGTATCTCGGCGAATCGATCGTCGGAAAGCACTTGCGGATGCATCGAGTGAATTGACGAAAGCCGCTGCAGGAGCTTGCGGGCGAGGTCATGTTCGCCGACTTCGGCGGCATGGACCAGGCGGCGCTGCAACGCATCGATGTGATTGTCGAACTCCTGGCGGCGCGACGACAGCCGCGCAAGTGTCGCCTCGCAGTGTTGTACATACTCGATTCGCACCCACTTCGGGTGCTCCCGCTGAAGCGCGGCGAGCCGCTCGGCGATCGTTTTCGACTCGGGTTCGAAGTAATGCGAAGCGTAGTTCTCGAATTGCTCCAGCAGCCGATGGGCCGAGGTTCGAACCTCCTCCTCGGTCGCGTGATGATCATCTAATTTCGGCGCCGCTCTTTTCACCGCAGGGCCGCCCGCACGAGCCACCTCGTCATTGTCGATCGGCTTTAGTTGTCGGAGTTCCTTGACCCGATGGGCGACAAAATCGCGGATCTGAGCAGCGAGTGCGGAATCTTCGCGAACAAGCGGATCGGCCATCGCCCGACGAGCCTCGGCCTCCACGACGTGAATCTCCGAACCGGCGCGCATGATGGCGCCCTTCCAATGCGAGAACGCGAGTTCCCTTCGTTTGATGGTGGATGCCGGATCGTGTCGAGGGCGGGCCATGACCGTCTCCCAGCCTGAGCCGGAGATGTATTCTGCCCCGTACTCCGGCCACGATGCAAGGACTAACTTGGGTTTCACGGCTTATCGCGCGGCGCGGCAGCGGCGTGTGAACACCCCGCTGCGCGGGGCGTCCTGGACGGTTGCCCGGATCGCATCCGGGGGAAGCCTCGTCGGGGCCCGGAAAAATCAACGCCATTTGACAGGTGAATGCCCAGCGAGCGGCTAGGCGCGCATGCGGCGGCGGCGCAGAAGCGCGGCTCCGCCGATCGCCAACAACAGAAGCGAAGAGGGCTCCGGGGCGAAGACCAGATTATCCATCGCGCCTGATCCCAGGAACTCGACCGTCATTCGCGTGACCGCGGCGGCGTCGAACTCCGCCATCTCAACGACCGTTGCGATGCCGCCCGCTTCGCCGATTTGCGGCAGGAGCGTCGTCAGATCGAGCGTCGAGTAACCGTCGGAAGACGGTGCATGACGAATGTCGTATGACCACTGCGGCGGCACCGTGTAGGTCCGCGTGCGATTGGCGCCGTCAATCATCTTGACGATGACCCCCTGGTTCGGCGCATCGATATCGATCAGGTCGATCGCCAGCATTCGAAACGGCGAAGTAAAATCGAAGACCAGCGTGCCGCCGTCGGCGTCATCGTTGGGCACATCGAATATGCCCGGAACGGTCTGCATTCCGGCCGTCGTGCTCTGAAGAATCAAGATCTTGCCGAGATTCACCAGAAGATCGGGATCAGGCCCCAGGGCGTTCGGGCCCGAGGGGGTGCTGTCGAAGATGGCCGGTCCGCGATGCTGGGTGCCGATTGAACTGATGGAGACGAGGCGGCCGAATTCGGAGGGGGTTGAAATGTCCTGTCCGTTGACCAGCGGGGTGAGAAAGTCGTCTTCAGTTGAAAAGTCGAGCTTGAAGATTTCGCCCGCCCGGACGGATCCGCCGGGGATGGCCAGAAATGCCGCAACAAGTATGGCCAGGACAGCTTCGCTCGATCCGATTCGAATTCCCCGGCTCTTGGTTGACATCTCCACCGATCCCCCTCGAAAGAAGCCCTACGCGCTCCCGGAACATTCGGCACCATCGCTCGCTCAACGCTCAGGGAGTTCCCTCTCAAGTATATCGGGAACGCCGTCCCCGATCCAATCCATCCGATGGCACTTTCCCGTTGCGTTTCGGTTCGGGGTTCAGTGACGGGGCCTGTGAGTACGGGGCGATCGCGCGTCGTACGGTCTTGGGCTTTCGTTTCTGCGGCCGCTCGCGTCGCGTGGTGGTGGCGGTAGAATGGCCATGCCGAAGGGGCGAGCGCCGCAAGTCACGAGAATCGTCACCCGCCGGCCCAAAGCCGGTAAATGAGGGACGCCATCCCGATGAGTTCGTCAAACCCGATACTCCCCAGCAAACTCGATATCGCTAAAAGCTGGCTCCCCCGCTATACCGGGATGCCGATTGACAACTTCGGCGAGTATGTGCTTCTGACGAACTTCTCGTATTACGTCACGAAGTTTGCCGAACAATTCAACGCCGATCTCTATGGCGAAGGCCGGCCCATGCAGGCGGCCACCAATGATGACGGCCTGACCATCGTCAACTTCGGCATCGGCTCGCCGAATGCGGCGATCATCATGGACCTGCTCACCGCGCGGGCGCCCAAGGGTGTGCTCTTTCTCGGCAAGTGCGGCGGACTCAAGCACACCACGGAAATCGGCCACCTGATCCTTCCGATCGCGGCGATTCGCGGCGAAGGAACCAGCGACGACTACTTCCCGCCCGAGGTGCCCGCCCTGCCGTCATTCAAGCTGCATAAATTCGTCTCGGAGAAAATCGTCCAGCGCGGCCTCGATTACCGAACCGGCGTGATCTACACGACCAACCGGCGCGTGTGGGAACATGACGACGCCTTTCAGCGGCGTCTTCAGTCCGTGACGGCTATCGGCATCGACATGGAGACGGCCACCATCTTCATCGTCGGGCACAAGAACGAAATCTCGCGCGGAGCGCTTCTCTTGGTTTCAGACGTTCCGATCACGCCGGACGGCATCAAGACCGAGGAGAGCGACGTGCGTGTGACGCAGATGTGGAGCGAAGTACACCTTCAGATCGGCATCGACGCCATGACGCACCTCGGCCATCAGGGCGAGCCCATCCGACACTTCAAGTATTAGTCCTTAACGCGATTCCACTGAAGCGCAGCCGACAAGGGCTTCCTGGGAATGTCCGGCACCGTGCAATCGTCCGAAGGGTAACCGACCGGAATCAGCAGGTAGGGTTTTTCATGCGCCGGCCGCTGCAGGATGTCCCGAAGAAAATTCATCGGGCTCG
>CALLKH010000596.1 GCA_938008425.1 uncultured Planctomycetaceae bacterium
AACAAGCCCGGGGCCGGACTGCGGCCCTGGGCTTGTCCCTTTCAAGTCCGGGTCACACATCTCGATACGATCGGGCGCTTTCATGATCGCACTACTGGACTGTGACGGTTCGGAGAGCCTGGCGCTTCGCAAGGCGCTGGATGGATTGGATGCCGGAGTTCGACCGGTCGATTCGCCGGACGAGCTTTGCCGCGCGTCGAAGGTGATCATTCCGCACACCAAGTCGTATCGGCGATCGCTGGCAAGCCTGCGAGATCGCGACCTGGTCGGGGCGCTGCTCACGGCGGTCGAGGCGGGGTGCCCCGTGCTTGCAGTGTCATCCGGATTGCACCTGCTCTTCGATGTCATGCACGACGAGACCCAGCATGTCGGGCTTGGCGTCGTCCACGGAACAGTCAGCCAGTTCGATTTCGGGGTTCACCCGGCTGCGCAGCACTTCGGCGTTCCACACCAGGGCTGGAATCAGATCACCTGGAGCGGAGAGTGCCCGATCCTCAGCGGACTCAAGAGCGGGGAGTATTTCTACTTTGATCATGCGTGCCACGCCGAGCCGCTTGATTCAAAGCTCGTCGCCGCCAGATGCAACCACGGGCTGGAATTCGCCGCGGTCGTGCGGCGCGGCGACGTGTTCGGCACGCAGTTTCTCCCGGAACGCAGTGACGCGGCCGGTCAGAGCGTCCTCGCCAACTTTCTGAATCTCAATATTTGAAGGGTGATCGCCGCGTAGCCCCCGGCACCGGGCGGTTCGCCGGAACAAGTTCACGCGCCGCCGGAGTCGCTGTGCGATCCGGGGGTACTTCCCGATTCAAGCAGGCACTGTCGGCAGGGGGATCGGCCGGTTTCAAGGGCCGCCTCAAACGTATCGAATTTCACCAGACTCTTGAAAATGATTCGTCGCGCCCCGCATTCACCATCCGGGACATGGAACACCCGCCCTCGATCCGATGCGATGAAGACCAATCCTTCGCCGCTGATGACTTCCGGCCAGGGCAGGCGTGCGTTCACATCGGTGACTTCGGCCTGTTTCGGGAGCGTTGACTCCACCGCGATCGCGGCCGGTGATCGTTCCGGCGCCGCGCTGGATTGAGCCGGCGCATCCGGAAGTGGCTCTAAGATCGCAGGCCGGTCTGCATTCGGCGGATGGGTCGCGCTTTCTCCGCGCGCCGGTGACCTCGGAGCGACCGGCGTGGGATTCGGCTTGACATGAATCGTCTCGGGCCCCGAGGGACGCGAAAGCTCGGCCTGCTCGTTCATCAGGTTGAGGACGTAATAGAGCGTCAGACCGATACCCGCGATGACGCCGATCACCGTCGCAGCGACGGCGATGGAGACACCGGACACCCGACGTCGTTTGTTCTCCGCCGGGTCTTCATCAGCGCACGCCTGAAGGGCGTCCGCCAGGGCTTCGGCACTTTGAAATCGCTTCTCAGGCTCGACCGCAAGGCACTTTTCCATGAGCGCGCGACCCTTCGCGGTCAGCCCCTTGATCTCGTTGAGCTTCAGCGGAGGTGGATTCTGGTGCAGGGCGATGACCTCGGTTCGCGACTTGCCGTGAATGAGTGGCTTGCCGGTGAGCGCATACAGCATCACGAGACCCATGCTGTAGATGTCGCTGATCGCCGTGGTCGGCTTGCCCTTGGCCGTTTCGGGAGCGACCCAGCCCAGCGATCCGACCGCCTTGCCTCGCAGTTTTTCGCTGGCTTCTTCGTTGGTCACATCCGCGAGGCCGAAGTCCATCAGCTTGAGATGGCCGTGATCGTCGAGCATGAGGTTGCCGGGCTTGATGTCCCGGTGAATGACGCCGCGCCGATGGGCGAGCGCCAATGCCCGCGCGGGTCCCGTCATCCATTCGAAGAGTCTTCGCGCCTCAATCTTGCCCGTCTTGTCCACGTATTCCTTGAGGGTGCCGCCCTCCATGAGTTCCAGCGAAAGGAAGACGTGCCCCTGGTCTTCGCCCACTTCGAAGATGGAGACAACCGACGGGTGTTGCAGCTTCGCGACCGCGCGGGCCTCCTGCATGAAGAGGTCCAGGTTGAGCCCGGTTTTTTTCTTTTGATCGCGTGTATGGGAGAGGATTTTCAATGCGACGTCGCGCCGCAGGGAGTCATCGTGTGCGCGCCAGACTACGCCCATGCCGCCATAGCCAAGGAGCGATCGCGCCTTGTAGCGTCCGATCTTCCGGCCGGCCCAGCTCATGTCGATGGCGACCGACGTGCCGGCCCGGGGCGGCGACTCGTCGTTGAGCGACGTGCTGCCCAGTTCCGAGGAGTGGTCCTGCTTGCGTGTCAGGGAGTTTCGAATCTCTCCGACCGTGACCCGTCGGGCGCGCCATTCGTGGCGGCAGTCCTTGCAGACCAGCCGGCGTCCCAGCAGCGAAGGGGCGACCTTGTATCCACGAGCGCATTTCGGGCACACGACGGCGATTCGTCGTTCAGGCGTCTGTTCCTGCGCTGTTTCCGTATCAGAATTCATCGTGTCGCCGGAGCACCACTTCGTGCTCGCCCCGTCGGATCATAGGCTCCGAGCTGCGGCCGTAACGCCGCGGCGCGTCCGAACGGTGGCGAAAACAGGACCTAAGGGCTTTTCTTCGATGCGGACCATACCGGTTCGGTCACATCGTCCATCTTTTCCGGCAGTGGCATTCGTCCGATACCCTCAGAATCGCGGGTTCGAATCAACCGACGTCCTAGAGCTTTCCGCGCAATTGCCGGAGGAATCCCAGCAACACAGGCCGCGGCAGGGCGGGCAGGCCGTAGGCTGAAAGATCCTCCGAAAGCATTTCGTCGACGACTGTCGCCGAGGTTCGACGATCCTGGCCGAGCTGAGCCGTGATCTTCTCCGCGCGATCGAGGTTTCCCTGGCTCATCGCCTCGATGTAAGACACGATGAGTCTCGTGAGCTGCTTCTTCGACGCGCCGCCGCCGGTCGATTGGCCCGCCGTCGAGCTCGGCGCGGACGCCGGGGCATCCGGCC
>CALLKH010000597.1 GCA_938008425.1 uncultured Planctomycetaceae bacterium
TGTGTCGGTGAAGGGCTCCCATGCGCGGTGCGACAGGTGACAGAACTTTCCAGGACCGAGTTTGGAAAATGCCGGTTCGTGCACTCCGAGCGGACGAGGCGGGGCCTGGCATGCGCGCGACTCGAACCGCGCCGACAGGATGGGGCCCGGAATGATGTCAACCACGAATACCGGCCTGCCCGCGTCCAATGAATCCGAGTCGTTCGGCCGGATGCCCCATGATGAGTTGCTCCGCTACGGCCGATCCCTCGGGCTGGAACTGACCGACGATCTCAATTCCGATGAACTCGTCGAGCGCGTCAGGCGCCGGCGGGAACTGCTTGAATCGCTGGAGCGCGAAGGGCTGCTCGAGGTGATTCGCTGGTCGCGCCGCGCCGTTCGCGAAAACGCGGCCAAGGAAGAACTGGCACGCGAGATCTCGACCGTCGACAAGACAAACTACGAGAGCCTTTCCCGACGCGCACTGGTGACGCTCGCCCGCCTCCGCGAAATCGAACCGTCGGAGACCGACACGGCTGATCAAATCATCGACAAGCTTCGAAAACGCGAGAGCTTCTGGCAGCGATTTCATCGAGGACGCCGCCGAGTGGTTGGTTCGCTTCTTTCGAGGATCATTGACGGCGACTCTTCGAAGACGCCGCAGGAGTACCAGTACCTTCCCGAAGAGGTCGGCCCGGTCAAACCTGACGACAAGCCGGCTGGTCTGGAGCCGACGCGAGGCTCACTTCGTCGCCAGATCGAGGATCTCGGCGTGGTGGGGGGGCTCGCCCAGCGCCTCCGCGGCGCCGCCGACGACTACATCAAAGTCAAACTTGATGAAATCGAGGCGCGAATTGATCAGAAGCTTAATGAAATCGATCAACGCCTTGCGGAGTGGCGCGATCGTGAAGTCGCGAATCGACTGCGCATCCTGCGAATCACGCTCGCGTTCACCGTTGTTGTTGCTGTTCTGAGCTTGGTGTATAACTACACGAAGCAGAAGGTGGAGACTCGCTCCGACACGCCGGCCGCAGTTGAGAAAGTCGACGATCCCAGCGCCGGTCAATGATTTGCCTTCTTGCGGCTCAGGTGGCAGTCCATGTTCGAAAAACTCACACCGCGCATGGAGAAGATCATCAAGCTGTCGCAGCAGATCGCGCGCGACTATGAGCAGGATTACGTCGGGACCGAGCACCTTCTTCTGGCCATTCTATTTGAAGGCACCAGCCTCGCGGCGACCATTCTGAAGGATCGGGGCATCGATCTCGCCCGGGCCAGGGGCGTCGTGGATCGGCTGATCCGAAGCAGCCTTGAGGACACCTGGGTGTTCGGCCGGCTTCCGGGAACGCCTCACTTCAAGAATGTGATGTCCATCGCGATCGAAGAGGCTCGACAGATGGAAAGCAAGGTCATCAACGCCGAGCATCTCTTGATCGCTCTCGCTCGCGAAGAGGGAAGCGTCGCCAGCGCCGCACTCGCTGAGATGGACTTGAAGGCCCCGATCATCCGCGTCGAGGTTAACAAGCGAATGGACGCCGGCACTTACGATCCGCAGCCCGACGGGACGTCCTGATTCTGCAACGCGATCCCGCATATTCTTCCCGGTCCATGGCAACAATTGCCGAATTTCAACCGCGTCACGTCCCGAACTCGCGCGCGATTCGAACTTCTTCATCCCGCCGATATTGATGATGTGAAACCAGCCGTTCCAGCCAGTGATTCCATGCGCTCAACACGCGCGCCCGGGGGTGATGGCTCTGACGCGCCGTTGTCGGGTAAGGGCTTGCCCCGTGAGCCATCCGAAGGGGTGGTGCCGCCCCCAGGCCCGGTTCGAGGCGGAGCACGTCGTCGGATTGTCCTCGTGGCAACTTGCGCCCTATGTCTCGTCGGGGCAGACTGGCTGGTCCGTTCGAACTCCGGCACCTTCGATCGCTACTATCGAAGCAATATTGATCGCAAGGCCGAAGTGCTCACGGAACGTCCCGCGGCGCCGCCGGTCATCTGCATGGGCTCTTCGCGCGCCGCCTACGCGTTTGTGCCCAGTGAATTCGAGCGTGTCACCGGCCGCTCAGCGTTTAACTTCGGCGTGCCCGCGACGAAAGTGATTGAATGGCAATTGGCGGCCGATCGTTGGATCGTGCCGGCGTCGCCGGAACTGCTGATCCTGGCCGTTAATGCGAGCGAGATTCGGGCTGACTACGCGCCTGTCACCGCCGCACGCGAGTTGTTCGACGCCGACGAGATGTTTCGGTATCTGCGCGAAGACGGCTGGTCCTCGCTGGTTCTGGGTCATTTCGTCGAACGCCGGGCCGGCGCCGCGTGGGGCTTGTATCACCGACGGTTCGAGATTCTTTCGTTCCTGCAGGAACAAAGTGGTCCGGTCCTGCCGAAACACGCCCAGATCGCCGGCGAACGCCGGTTGATCGCATCGCGGAAATGTCCTGACGATGGATTCGAACACCCATGGGAACGGCGCGAGCGATTGATGACGCTCGCACAGCGGGAATCTGCATCTCCTGGGACTATCGTGAACACCGAAATTCCGGACTACTCACCGGATGCGCCGGCCGTGCGGCACTTTCGGGAATTCCTGTCTTGGCTCGGCCGCAGACGGATCCGGGTCATCGTGGCCTATCTTCCGAACAGTCCACGAGCCGAGCTGCGCTGGGGCGATGCTGAGATCAGGCTGGAAGCGACCATCGCGGACTGCTGCCGTGAGGCCGGCATTCCGTACGTGTCGGCCAAGATGGCGGAACTTCCTCGAACAAACGAAGACTTTTTCGACGAGACCCACATGGGAACGGGCCTTGCCCGCCGGTTGACGCGCCGAATCGCCGAGCGCGCTTTGGCGATCGGCTGCATTGCCGCCGAGCCTCTGTACGCAGTCAATGGCGGCGATTCAACGTCGCCGGCCGATGCGCGATTGCCCGTCGACGAATCGAATGCCGATGGGTCCACATCCGATTCGACCGGCTCGGCTGTTGCGATGGAGGGCGACGACGGGCCGTGATTTTTTCAAGCTGGCAATTCCTGTTCTTCTTCCTCCCCGTCTTTGGCGCTTACTGGGCGATTCCCGGTCGTCGCGGGCGACACCTGCTCCTGCTCGCGGCGAGCTATTTCTTCTACATGGCGTGGAACCCGTGGCTGGTATCGCTTCTGATATTCTCGACGCTGCTCGATTACTTCATCGGGATGGGGCTCGATAGTGGTTCGGCAAAACTCGGTCGGAAGCTCCTGCTCGGCATGTCGCTCGCGGGGAATCTCGGCGTGCTTGCGACCTTCAAGTATGCTGACTTCTTCATTCTTTCGCTGAGTGAGTTGCTCGAATCGATGGGCGTCCGCGCGCACATGTCGACGCTTTCCATCATCCTGCCCGTCGGCATCAGCTTCTATACGTTCCAGACCCTGAGCTACACGATTGACGTCTATCGACGCCAGATTCCCGCCTCCCGGTCATTCATCGACTTCGCGCTGTTCGTATCATTCTTCCCCCAGCTGGTGGCCGGCCCCATCGTCAAGGCGAGGGAGTTTCTGCCGCAACTGGAGACGATCAAGCGCTTCGACTGGAATCGAATCGACTCCGGCGTCGTCCTGTTCCTGTTCGGCCTGACAAAAAAACTGCTGATCGCCGACAACCTGGCGACGCTCGTTGACCCCGTGTTCGCAGACCCGACGCGCTATGGCTCGCGCGATCTGTGGCTTGCCATGTTTGCCTATGGCGGACAGATCTACTGCGACTTCTCCGGCTACACCGATATGGCGATCGCCGTCGCTCGAATGATGGGATTCGACTTCTCGCCCAACTTTGCCAGCCCTTACCTGGCCGTCAGCCTGACGGATTTCTGGCGGCGATGGCACATTTCACTTTCGACCTGGCTGCGGGATTACCTCTACATCCCGCTCGGCGGATCGCGATTCGGCCGGCTGCTCACGGCCAGGAATCTGATGATCACGATGCTGCTCGGCGGACTTTGGCACGGCGCAAGCTGGACGTTCGTGGTCTGGGGAGCGATTCACGGTGCTGTCCTCGTTCTGACGAAGGGGTTGCTCACCGGTCGAGAGGGCGCCTCCACGTCGTTCGGCGCGATCCTCCAACCCCGGCTGAAACGTCTCGCCGGATGGGCGACGACATTGCTCGTCGTTCACATCGCGTGGGTGTTCTTCCGGTGCCAGCCCGAGGTATATGCGGATGGGCTCGTCACCGAGTCAACATCGGCCGCGCTCTCACGCGCGATGTGGTTTGTCACCCATCTCTTCGTGTCCCCCGAAATCCAGCAGCAGGCCTGGCTCATGAACAAGGTTCCGGCACTGACGCTGCTTGCGCTGCTGGCGCTCTTGCATCTGTACGAGGAATGGATGCGTCGCGGCTATCCGCGGCTCCGGCTGCCGGCGCCGGTCGCGGGTGCCGGGTATGCGGCATGGATCATCGCCCTGGTGTTGCTGAGCCCGGAGAATTCCAGCCCGTTCATCTATTTCCAGTTCTGATTGGCGCCTGTTGGTTTCGCCCGGACGGCGATAATCGTCCGCGCGTGTATTCGACAGGCCCGTAAAAAAAAGAAAACCCGCAGCAAGTGCGGGTTTCCAGTTCCCGACTCTCGGGCCGGAGAGTAGAGAAAGGAAAGGAAGTCTCTATCGGGAACCAGGAGAACTGTAACACGCAGTTTGAGATGAGTCAAGCAGTCGGCATCAATTAATTTATCTGTGACGGACCGATTGCGCCACTGTGACAGTGATGTGGCAGTTCGAAGTGCGCGCGGATCAAGCCCGCGATGACCGCGCCTTGGGCGCGGAATCGCCGGCTCTGCGAAGTGCGGAAGTTGTTTGCCCTTTGACTTCGCTCCAGGCCGCACTCGCGCCGGCGACTTGAAGCGTATGTCGACGTTAGATGTCCTCAGCGATGCAAGGCTATTTCGCCATCCATGTTCGATCACGCAGGCACCGACTTTTTCGTCGGTCCCGACAGAACGCCAGCGGCTTTCGATCGATTCTCTCCTTGATTTATTAACCAAGGAAATTGGATCGGTGCGCAACTCCTACTCGAGGCCGGTCGACGCTGTTCACGACGGAAACAGGAACCGGCTGATGACGTATGCGGTCCCGATGGTCCCGACAACAAGTCCGGCGAAGATCAGAAATCGCATAAGGGCGTTCAAAGGCAGAGTCTCCGAGCGAACAGGTCCCCGGGGTCGAAAATGGCAGAACGAGATTGACGCAGGCATCCGGTGTTGCCGTCGTCAAATGAGAAGGATGCCCAACGCCATGTGAATGGCATAGTCAGATCGGCCATAGCTGGCGCCGGCGCATCGGGTGACCGATGATACCTGGGAAGCGGAACTTGTACGCTGCGAAGCGTATGCGGCAATCGAGTTGGCCTGCCCGAACTTGCCCCGCGCCAGGGTCATTCGGAGTGAGAATGAGCCGTTGTCGACAACCGCGGGCATGGTGCCCAGCGGTTCGTGATCGGACACGCTGTTCGATTCGACGTTGAGCGGATCACGCTCTTCTGTCTGCGCGGTCCCCGGCCAGAAACTGAGCACGAGGGCAAGGATCAGTAGCGCGCGAATGAACATGTTGCACACGAGAAAGCGGCGAGAATCATACGCCTGATGATTCAGTATACGATATTCAGCAACGCCGGCGCTTGCAAGCCGTATCGCCGGTTGTTCGGCGCACTTTCGTACGGCGAAACGCGTAGCCGCAGGCAAACCAGGATCGCCATACTTGGTTTGGCGGGACGATTTGCCGGTTAACGATATCTACCTGCCGGGGCAAGCTCATCTGAACAACGCACATGCCATGGAGGGGTGTCGTTTTCTGATAAATGCATTCTGTACAAAGTGATTGACGAGACATGACGATGGCGGCATTGGCGAATGCTGGCGCGTCGCGGCACAGTTTTTGGGATTTCCGCCGTCCTGATCGGGAGCACCTAACTTCGATTCTTCCCAGCTATTTGTCGACAAGAATTATCAGGAATTCGGGGCATTCATTGATTCAGGGGCGATCCGAATCACTGTGTTTTCGTCGGGTCACTGGCTGTCATCTTCCGAAGTCGGGCGAGATTGAGTTTGTCCAGATCGCGTCCCGCATCATCTTCGCCCTTGGGCGTCTCCAGAATGCGCGGCGCGTGAGTCAGGCGGGCATCGTTCAAGATGTTCATGAATCCGGCGCGGCCGATAAGGCCTTGATTGATGTGCTCGTGTCGATCCAGTCGGCTGCCGCAGGCACCCTTGGAATCGTTAACGTGGATGCACTGCACGCGCTTCGAGCCGAGCAGCGTGTCGATCTTCGAGATGAGTTCGTCGCAGACCGCTTTGTTTCTCAGGTCGTAGCCTGCGGCGAACAGGTGACACGTGTCGAGGCAGACGCCCAGCCGATCCGGATTCGCCGTCGCCGCGATGATGGCCTGAATCTCCTCGATTGTTCTTCCGAGCGTCGAGCCCTGGCCGGCAGTTGTTTCGAGAAGCACCCGGGCGTTGTAGCCGGCCTTGCGTCGATGGACCTCGTCGAGTGAACGGCCGATGCGTTCGATTCCCGCCGCTTCACCCTCGCCGAGGTGCGCGCCGGGATGCACCACGAGCCCCTGCACGCCGAGCGCTTCGCACCGTTCCAACTCGTCCACGAGCGCCGTGATGCTCTTCTCGCGGCCGGCGTCGTCGGGCGACGCCAGATTGATCAGGTAACTTGCGTGGGCGAAGACGGGCGAGAGCCCGGTGGATTTCTCGGCTTCCTTGTACTGGCGAATCTGCTCATCGGTCAGCGGCTTCGCGGCCCACTGTCGTTGATTCTTCACGAAGATCTGAAGCGAGTCGCATCCCACACGGGCGCCTTCGATGAAGGCGTTGTACAGTCCTCCCGCGGCCGACACGTGCGAACCGAATCGTTGCATGGGGGGCGGCTTCGACGGGTCTTTGGCTGCGCTTGGCGTTTTTCTGGTTCCTGCCTTCATAGCCCCTCGGTTCGTGACATGGTGGATCATCCTCGAGCACCCGGCCGCAGCGTCAAGTCGATGGCACATCGCCCAGTGAAGCCGGGATCCGATCGAGATCAGGATTTGGAGGCCGACAGCCCGTAGACCGGTGCGAATTTCTCGCGGATGTAGCTCATGAAAGGATCGATCGACAGCGCGGCGCCCGTCACGTTCTTGACGAGTTCCGATGGCCGAAACCTCATCCCATGCACATGGATGTTCTTCCGCAGCCACGACAGCAGTCCGCCGAATTCGCCGCGGCGGAATTGATCCTCAAGGTCCGGCATGTCGCGGCGGGCGGCTGCGAAGAACTGCGCGGCGTAGAGATTGCCCATCGCGTAAGTGGGGAAGTACCCGAATGCGCCCATGGACCAGTGAATGTCCTGGAGGCAGCCGTCGGCGTCGGTCTCGGGCGTGACGCCGAGCATGTCCTTGATCCGCGCGTTCCACGCCGCCGGCAGATCCTTGACTTCGAGCCGCTTCTCGATGAGTTCCCGCTCGATTTCGAATCTCAGGATGATATGCAGATTGTACGTCACCTCGTCCGCCTCGACGCGAATGAGCGACGGCGACACTGCATTGATCGCGCCGTAGAAGTCATCAATGGATACATCGCTCAGCGCTTCGCTGAACACGGTCTGGCACTGGCCGTAGTATCGCTCCCAGAACGGCCGTCCGCGGCCGACGAAGTTTTCCCACATGCGCGACTGCGACTCGTGAATGCCGAGGCTGGCCGCGCTGCCGCGCGGGGTGAAGTTGTGCGCCGGGTCCAGCCCCTGTTCGTAGAGACCGTGGCCGGCCTCGTGCAGCGTTCCGAACATTGCGGCCGGAAAGAAGTTTTCGTAATAGCGCGTCGTCAGCCGAACGTCGCCCGGATTAAAGCCCGAGCAGAACGGGTGCGTCGATTCGTCGATCCGGCCGCTGTCGAAATTGAAGCCGACCAGCATGGCGCATTGTCTCGACCAGAGCTTCTGTCGGTCCAAGGGATAGCGCCGGGCGAGAATCGCGGGGTCGGGTTTCTTCGAGGACGCGGCCAGCTGCTTCACAAAATCCGAAAGCGGGCCGCGCAGGCTGGCGAAGAGCGTCGTCACCTCGGCGGCGGTCGCGCCTGGTTCGAATTCGTCGAGCAGGGCGTCGTATCGCTCGCCTTTGTAGCCAACGGCGTCGGCCACTTGTCGCTTCAGATCAAGCAGCTCTGCAAGGTGCGGTGCGAATTTCTGGAACGCCGATTCCTTGCGCGCCCTGGCCCAGGCATCCTTGGCATGCGTCGACACGCTCGCGATGCGCTCGATCAGTTCCATCGGAATCTTGACTGCGCGATCATACGCGCGCCGCGTCTCGCGGATGTTCGTCTCCATCGCCTCGTCGGCCGGCGACTTTTCCAGTGCGTCGAGCAGTTCTCCCAGCCGCGGGTCGGTGCGGCGTTCGTGCGCGAGCCGGGCGAGAAGTGAAAGCTGCTCGGCGCGGGCCGTGAGCCCGTTTTCCGGCATGTTTACTTCCGCGTCCCAGTCGAGGACCGATCCGGTCGCGTCGATCTGGCCGATCTCGCGAATTCTGGCGATGAATTCCTTTTCATGGTCGGACATGCGCATCTTCCCCGTCGGCGGTCGGACTGGTGCGGGCCGAACGACATGTCGGCATGCCCCGTCGCGCCGTTTGAAACGCGGGCTAGTGTAGCGGGAAACAGGCGTCTGTCGAACCGGTGCTATTCGTCGAAGTCGAATTCCATCTGGTTTCGATTCGGGCGAGTCGGCGGATCCTCGAAGAGTGGAAGCGGCAACGTTGATTTCGATGGCCGGGGGCTTTTGGCCTTGCTGCCGCTCTGCTCGGGCTTCGGCGCCGGGCGCTGAGGCACGCTGATACCGTATTTCTTCGCCGAGACGCGAAAGAGCGCCTCAATGTTGGACCAGTAGGGGCCCTCGCCGCGCATGCGGGCGCCGAATGCGGCGTTGTTGAGCGCGCCGCTGCGCATCTCTCGAATGCGGGATTCGATGCGGCCGGCGCGATCGGGCATGGCCGCCTGAATCCGCTCCATGAAGACCGGCGCAGAATTCCGCGGCAAGTGCAGTGCCGTGTAGGCGGCGCTCTTCGCCCCGGCCTCGGCCGCGCAGCGGAGAATCAGCGGAATCTGCGTGTCGTTCAAGCCCGGAATCACCGGGCTCACCATCACGCCGACTGACACGCCGGCGTCGGTGAGGCGGCGCATGACCTCGAAGCGCTTCGACGGCGGCGGCACCTGCGGCTCGATCAGCCGCGCGGTCTTGTCGTCCGCGAACGGAATGCTCTGATAGACCCGCGCGCCGGCGAGACGGTTCAGCTCCACCAGCAGATCGACATCACGAAGCACAAGGCAACCCTTGGTGATGATCGATGCGGCGTTCGAAAAGGCCAGGCAGACTTCGAGGCAGCGGCGCGTGATTTGATAAGACGCCTCGATCGGCTGGTAGCAGTCCGTCACGCCGGAGAAGCAGACCTTCTCCCGCTCCCAGCCGCGCTTTGAAAACGCATGCCGAAGTAGTTCCGGTGCGTTGACCTTGGCGATAAGTTTCGTATCGAAGTCCGTGCCTGCGCCCATGCCCAGATACTCATGCGTCGGCCGTGCGTAGCAGTAGGCGCAGGCGTGCTGGCAGCCGCGATACGGATTGATCGACCAGCGGAAGGGGATGTCCGGGCTGTCGTTTTCGGAGAGGATTGACCTGGCCGTCTCCTCGTAGACCTCCACCTTCGCGGCGGGGGGCGGTTCGAGCCACTCGCGATGCTCGCTCAGGTATGGATTCGGCGGGTTGGCAACGGGGCGCAGCATGACGCACCAATATATTAGGTTTATGTTAGGATGTCAATCTCCGAGGTTCGCGGTGAGAGGGAAGGTCGCGGTAGATTATCTTCATGGTTGGTCGCCTCGAAACCATCGAATACCGCGTCGGCGTGAAGGGCGCGACCCTGCGCCTGCTGGGGCCGAAAGATCCCTGGTCGATCAGGCCGGCCACCGTCGGATCAGAGGGGGCTGAAGGCGCGACGCGGTCGCCGTACTGGAACACCCCCTGGCCTGCCGGGCGAATGCTTGGCGAGTACCTCGTCAATCACTTTGCGCCGCCGCCTTACAGGATTCTGGAGATTGGTGCTGGGCTGGGCCTTACGGGGCTGATCGCCGCGCTGTTCGACTTCCGCGTGATGATGACCGACTACAACCCGATCGCGCTCGAGTTCATTCGGGCATCCGCCGAATTAAACCGGCTCAGGATTGAGGAGCCGAGAATTCTCGACTGGCACGCGCCGCCCGCGGAGCGATTTGAGATGATCATCGCCGCCGATGTGACCTACGAGCGATCGGCGCTGCCGGCCGTGGTCAGACTGCTGGACCACTGTCTCAACAGCGGCGGCCTGGCGCTGCTTGGCGATCAATACCGGGTGAAAGAGGGCGAATTGGAAGCGCTGCTTGCGCGGGTCGGCATGATCGCCGAACCGGTTCCGGTCGAATGCCAGGCCATTCCGCGTCCCGGCTCGTTAGACGGCCGAACATTCCGCGGGCGGATCTTTCGGATCGAGCGCCGGCGGCCATCGGGCTGAATGACGACGCATCAGGACGCGGGTGCTGAGCGACGCTGGTGACGGCGACTAGTCCGCGTCAGTCGCGGGCGCTCCGCCCTCGCCGAGGACGTCCTGAAGCCACTCGTTCAGCTTGGAATTCTGCTGAATCACTTCGCCGAGCGATTTCTTTGTCGGCGAAGCGGTCGCTGGCGGCGCGGCCGGCTTCGTTGCGGATTGTGCCTTCGCCTTGACCGCCGCGGCGGTGCGCGGCGGCGCCATGACCAACGTACCCATTCCGCCTTCCTGCGGCGAAGCGACGGCGCTCTTGCCCTGCTTGGCGCTTCCGGTGGGGACAGTTGCAGTGCCCCGGCCCTCGACGCCGCGCAGGCTCATGCGGCCCGCTGGCGGGCGCATGCCCATCAGTTCCTCGTCGCTGTCAAACGCCGCTCGAAGTGTTTCGATGTCGCGCGGAACGTTGCGCACAAGATCATCGACTTGAAGCAGCCGGCCGCGGAGCCGCTCGATGCGGGCGTCCATGGTGCCGTAGAGCTGCCGGATGATGCCGACGAGCTGACCCAGCCGTTCGGTGTGCCGCTTGAGCAGATCGAGTTTCTCGTCGGCGGCTGACGACGCGCCTTCGAGGCTGTTTCGATTCTGGGCCGCCTTGGATTCGGCCGTTGCGAGCTGCTTTACGATGGTGGAAACCTTCTTGGACATGTCCGAAAGGGCGACGGCCTGACGATTCGCCTCCTCGACGAGTTCCTTGGGCATCGACAGCAGCGATTCGCTCTGCTTCTGTACCGCCTCGGCGCGCTGCAGCAGCTGATCGGCCTTCGACTGCGCCCGCTGCTGCGTCGCCATCGCATCGGCCGCGATCCGCGCCGTGTCCTGCCGCGTTTCCGCGAGGTCGTGCTTCGCGGAGGTGATCTGCTGTCGAATCTGCTCGGAATCGCTTGAAATCTCGGAACGAAGCGACTGCACTTCGTCGCGCACCGAGTTGGCCGTGGCCTCTGCGCGATGAAGCAGCGCCTCGGCCTGCTCGCGGAACTTCATCGAGGCGGTCTGGGCCTGGGTGAGCATGACAGCGGCGGATTCGCTGAGTTTCTCCGAGCCTGCTTGAGCCTGTGCGAGCATATCGTCGGCATGGCGTCGCAGAGACGCGGCGCCGTTCTGCACCTGGTCGAGCAGCTTGGCCGCATTCTCCCGTACTTGTTCCGCGCTCTGTTCGACCTGCTGCCTGACGAGCGCGAGGCGCTTGTGGTTCGCATCGGCATCGCGCTGCGCGGCCTCGCGCATCGTTTCGATCTGCGCCGCGACGCGGTCGCCGGTTCGCTGAATCTGATCCGATGTGCATTTCGCGGATTCGCGGATGTCGTCGCCGACCGTCGCCAGTTCGCGGCGAATCTGATCGGCCCGTTCGCCCATCTGGAGCAGACAGGTGCGAACCTCGGTCAGCGAGTTGCGGCTCTGCTGGCGAAGCGTGCCGGCCGCAGCCTCGGTTTCGGTGACGGCCTTCGTCGCCTCGTCGCGCGTGACCGCCAATCGTTCGGAAAGATCGCCGGCGACCGATTCCGATTCGTATCGAAGCGCGTCGAGTCGCTTGGTGGCCTGGGCGAGCAGTTTCTCGAATTCCTTTCCGCTGTCTTCGATCTTGAGCCGCGCGGAATCCTTGAGCAGATTAATCTCCGCCCGGAGCGTGCCGGCGGTTTCGCCGGCCTGGCGGGTGAGGCCATCGACCTGCGTTCGCGTGGCGTCCAGCGCCGTCTTGTTGCGTTCAACGAGCTGGGTGAGCTGCTTCTGCACCGACTCTGTCTCGCGTGCGAACCGGACCTGGCACTCGCGAATGTGCGCCTGGGCGAGTTCGACCGCCGACGCGAGGTCGGTCGAAATCCGCTCTGCGGTTTCGCCGGCCTTGACGAGTTCGTCGCGTAGTGCGGTGACCCGTTCTTCGGCGCCGTCGCGGACCGAGCCGAGTTGTTCGTTGATGTCGCGCACCACCTCGTCCACGCGGCCCGTCGTGCGGGTGCGATGCTCCTTGATCATGGCATCCAGCGCGTCGCGGGCCTCCTCGAATCGGATCTTGAAGTCGACCTTGATGGCCGCGGCGTCGCTGGACAGCCTTGCGACTTCGGAGCGATGGTCTGAAATCGCGGCTTCGAGATTTGTCCGGGCCGCATGCATCTCGCTGGTCGCGCTGCTCACGAGGGCGTCGAGTTCCTCCCGGGACTGATCGGAAGCGCGGCGGGCATCGGCCAGCTTGGCGGTGATGGCGCTGAGCGTCGACGTGCCGTCGTCGATTCTCGTCCGGAGAATCTCTTCGGCCTTTTTGGTCTGGGCCTCCGCCTGCGAGCGCATCTCCGCCAACAGCGACTTGCACTGCTCTCGCGTCGTTGAAAGCAACTCCTCCGTCTGTCCCAACAGCTTGCCGGAACGGGACTGGCAACTCTCCGCATCCGCCAGGATGCGATCCTTGGTGTCGGCCAATCCTGCGGTGGCGTTCTTGATCCGTTCCTCAGCGGTCTCGACGATTTCGGTGATTCGGGCGTGGGCCGATTCGATGCGCTTCGTGATGTCACCAAGAAATTCCTCGGCGGAGCTTCCGACTTCCTCCGCGCGGGCCTGCGTGCGGCTTCGAACCTGATGGATCTGTTCGATCACGGCCCTGGCCTCATTCTTGAGGAACGAAAGCACCTCGGAACTCTCGGACTTCAACTGCTCCGCCCGCTCACCCAGTTTTTGCGCGTAATCGTCGAAGTAGTGCTGCGCCTTTTCGACTTCCTTGCGCTGCTGGGCCAGAAATTCCGCGGCGCGCTGCGACGCGGCGTCATTCTTGGTCTGAACTTCGCCGAGCAGCTTTCGAAGCTGATCCTGAAGGGCGATGTTCTGCTCGCGCGTTTCAGCCAGGAGCGCCTTTGCATCGAGCTCGGTTCGGCGCGTCGCCTCACCGGCCTCGTCGATCGCAATGCGGAATCGCTGCTCGGCCGTCGACTGCGACTCGATCGCGCGCTGGCAGAGTTCCGCCGCCTGCTTTCTGAATTCCCGCGCCGCCTCGACCTCCTTGCGGCCGTCCTCCAGCAGCCGGGCGATGATCGTCTGCTGTTCCTTCGTGAAGTTCTGCACTTCATCCAGCGCCGATCGGGTCTGCTCGCGCAGCAGCACATTCTGCTTTTGCGACGTACCGAGATTTGCCATCGCGCGGCTCTGAATCGCGTCGGCCGTGCGGCGGGCGCGTTCGAGCATCTCCTTCATCTCGCGCTCGGCCTCGCGCACGTTGGTGGTGACGCTTCCGAAGAGTTCGGCCGCTTCCTCGTGCAGGCGACGCGCCGACGCCACGTCGTGCTGAACGTTTTGCTGTTTGTTGTCCAACGTGTGCACGTGCTGCTTGGCGTCGCGGAGGCTTCGCTCAAAGGCGTCGAGCCGTTCGGCGACTCCCCGAAGATATTCGTCCTGCCGTGCAATGCGCCCGGTGGCGTCGGCAAGTGAGGGGCCGGGCTGCGGCTTCGTCGGCGTTCTTGCGGCGGGTGCGGATGCGGCGGCCGATGGGCTCGCGCTTTGCGTCGAAGTTGACGCCTCTGCCGATCGCGACGGACTCGAAAGCGACATCATCTGATCGATGACATCTCGGATCATCTCGGCGGTGACGATCTTCTTTGAATCGCTATAGGCCGCAAGCAGGGCGTTGTCGCAGATCTGGTTGATGAGGCGGGGCGTTCCTTCGGTGTATTCGAAAATGGCATCCAGCGCCCGAATGTCGAAGATCCTTTTCCCGCGCTGCAGGCCGGCGATTTCCAGCCTGTGTTCGATATAGCCCTGGGTGAGCTTACGATCGAGCGCCTTGAGATGAAACGTTCGAAAGAGTCGTTGATAGGTCTGCTTGAGCGCGGGGTGACGAAACGCCTCCTGCACCTCGGGCTGGCCGAGCAGAAGCACCTGAAGCAGCTTGGCGTCATCCGCCTCCAGGTTGCCGAGCATGCGAAGTTCTTCGAGCGCTTCAAACGGCAGATTCTGGGCCTCGTCGATGATGACGACCGCGAGTTTGTTTCGGGCGTACTGTTCGAGCAGGAAATCCTCGAGCGCCCGCATGTACTCCGCGGCCGACGACTTCCCCTTTAGATCGATCTCGAATTCGCGGCAGATCGACGCGAGCAGTTCGGCGCCGGTCAGGCGCGTGTGGGTGATCAGCGCGCTCTTCACGTTGTTGCTGAGCTTGTTGAGCACGATGCGGCTGAGCAGCGTCTTTCCTGCGCCGACTTCACCGCTGACCAGGACGAACCCCTTGCGTTCCTCGACTGCATAGAGAAGTGACGCAAGCGCCTCCTCGTGATCAGGCGTGTTGTAGAAGAATCGCGGATCGGGCGTGTTGTTGAAGGGTGACGTCGTCAGCCCGAAGAACTCAAAGTACATCGCGCGCTCCTCGCGTCTGGTTTCCGCGCCGCGCGATCCCCCAAGCGGGCGAAAGCGTCCTGGCACGGTCGGCGGTCCGGGTATTCCTTGAAGGCCAAGCCTTTGGAGAAGTTATCGGAAGTGCCGGGAAGGCCCCTTGATCAGCGGAGACGACGCGCGCCCGGGCGGCGCATCAGGCCGGTGAATGCCGCCGCGCCGACAGATTCGGCCGCCGTTTCGGCAATTCCTGCCGGTCATCTACACGAAGTCGAACGATCCCGCCGCCTGCGGATGCCGGCTCCCCAACCCGGCTTCCGTCGCCGCAAACGAAGGTGAGATTCTGATAACTCAATAGTTCAGTCGCATAGGGTATGACCCGATATGCCTGCGGACTTGAATCCCTGTCGCCCGAAAATGACGGCGGCGGATCGGTT
>CALLKH010000598.1 GCA_938008425.1 uncultured Planctomycetaceae bacterium
GACCTCCAAACGCCTGCCTTGATGTCAGCGGCGGCATGCCGTTTTGACGCAACGCTATAAGTTCTACGATCCGTGGCCTGACTCGATATCCAGACGGTACCTGCTATCGATTCTGGGTGACAAGGAGCAGGTGTCGGATGGAGTTGAGATCGCAACCTATGGCTATGTGAATCTCAGGGGAATGCATCACCCTCCAGGCTTCCTCTGCCCGATAGTGAGACTTGTTCGTCTCTGCAGGCACGCGGGCACCGAGCACTCCATCAGGGCTGAGCAGTATGGTCATGGGTCTGGCACCACAAGGCTACTATGATGTTGAATGGACGACCCAATGAGTCACGAAGAACAAGCGGCGCAGGGCTCAGTGAACTGATTTGCGAACACGCTGATTGCCGGTCGATCTACTGCTAGATAGAATTAGCTCCGCGTCGGTTCGGAGAGACGGGCGATGGGCGACCCAAGAGAGCATCGAAATTGGCGAGAGGTCCCGCAACGTGGCTGGGATCATGTCCCATTCAACAACGCGCCTTATGATGCCCGCGTTCGAGAGTGGCTCCGATTTCGAATAATCGCAGCTGCGATCGGCGTCGCAATCGGCGCAGCAATTCTCTTTGCGCTGGCGGTGGTTTAAGCCGAATCGTTTCTATTGTCGCGGGTGATTCCTATGTCCAAGCGATTGCTCCTTCAATCTCAAAAGAATAGCACTCTAGAATCCATTCAAAAAAGTAGTCTCAATCCCGCCGATTTCGAGTGGTCAGAAACTGGGCTGCCGGCGTCCTTAGTTGAAAATCAGGCGATCGTGAGCAAGATCACGCATCGACCTACTGGTTACTATTTCATTTTCGACGCCAGAGATCATTACTGTGTTAGGCTAGCTCCCGGCTTGAGAGGAAAGATTACGCAAACGGAATATGTTGAGGAGTGGGAAAAAGCGCTGCTCTACTTCAAATCTTGGATTAGCGTACTCGAAACTGAAATAAGCTCTCCTGACCTGTGGGCCGAGATTCGGAGGGAGTCAGCGCTTCTCGCCGCCCCGGGTGAAGTTGAAGAAAGCAATGAGCGATTCGACGATACCGAGCGAAGCGACGTACACATGAGAATCGATGAAGTGCTAAACTACCTGACTTCCATCAAGTCCGGAGATGAGTCATTCCACCGTTACGCTAGGAATAGGCTCGAATACTTGAAGGACGCTTCAAACCGCCTTGGGAGAAAAGACTTCAAGGCGATTCTGGTCGGAACCCTGTGCGGGCTGGCGATACAAGCCGGTATGAGCTCGTCACAGGCGAGCGACTTTTTTCGGTTTGCCGGAACGCTCTTCTCATCTGTCTGGAAGCATCTATTAAACTGAGTATGCCCCGTAGCCTTTGGACAACACCGATCGCCTCACTCACAGCTGACGACGTGCGGGCATTTTGCGCCCTTCAAAAGCCCGAAGGCCAGCGTATCGAGTATAAGTCAGACCTGTCCAGTAATGACGCGGGGAAGCAAGTCGCTAAGATCGTCGTTTCGTTCGCCAATACGCACGGTGGCTTGCTCATCATTGGCGTTTTGGAGACGCCGCCAAAGTCCGGACTACCAGAGAGAGAGCCCGAGGGGCGAGACCTTGGCATCGACCCACACGGTACGATCGTCAACATCTGCGCCGCGTCGATTTTCCCACCGTTCACCCCCGAGATTTCAGCTTTCATTCCGGCAAGTCCCGGCTCAAAAGAAGGCTTCGTAGTAGTGCGAACTACTGCCAGCCCGATCGCTCCTCACGCCTGCGAAAACGACACCGGTATCTATGTCCGGACGCACGACCACGCAAAGCCCGCCCGACCTACACTGGACCGCCTCACGCACCTGATCGAGAACCGCAAAGCTCGAATTGCCGTGCAGACCGAGCGGGTTAGATCGAGCGTCGAACGCATTTCGAACGCCCTTGAAATCCAGCCGGTCGCCTACAGGTCAAAGGAAAGGCGGCCAGGCCGGATAGCCTTCGCCCTGGGGCCGACGATGGCGGGGGAATCCGTCATGAGTTGGGACGAGATTCCCAAGCCGCCGGTTTGGTTCGTAGACGGTTTCGTCGTTCGCGAAGGCGTGATACCCACAGTTGATGGATTCTACATCACAGACGCGGAAAGCGAGTGTGGTTCACTGTTGGACGGCAGTGGGAATGTGGTCGTCGCGATGCGGCGTCATCATTATCTGTGCAAGCCGATGGAGCTCCCCACGGGCTCAACTTTTACAAGCGACTGGGTCTCAGCACTTGCTCGCGAGGACAAGAGAATTGACGTCTTGGTTCCGCAAGAATTGCTCAGGCCACTTGTGGCGCTGTTGGTTTTCTACCGTAATCACATCGAAAAAAACCAACTAACCGCAGCGCTGAAATTGACGGTGTTCGTTGACGAGTTAATCGAGACACCGATCGGTTGGGGCAATTGGATGTACGGAACTGTGATTGCGGCCGCCAACCGAACCGACAAAGCGGCCGAGTTTTCGTTCGACTTCCAATCGGCCGAACTCAGCATGCTCGATTCTGAGGTTCCGTTTCGAGCGGCAAGAAAGCTATTCGGCGCTTGGGGCGCAAGAATAAGCAAGGGAGATATTGAACGGGTGCTTGAGGAAGCGGAGCTCAAGCACTTTGGTCGAAACACAATTTGCAAGATGCACGGCACCCCCGACCCCAATTTCGTCCACTCACCGCTTCGATCAAGCTGTCTCCAATGTAGGCGAGCCGCCATTGAACGGGCCGAAGAGGAAGCATCTGCTCGAAAGGCAGGGGATGGGCACGTTGAAGGCGAATAAGTGAGGCCGAATCAGGACAATCCGGGCGGCTTTTGTGGACAATTCCTCATGAAGCGCCCCGCGCTTCATGAAGCGCGCCGGACTTGGGAAGTGAAACTGCGCCGATTTTTGTAACTCATTGAAACATAACGATTTGAACGCCGACACTCCAACCAAAGCCCTCGCGACCGAATCGCCCGAAACTGCCGGAATTCGTGCAATCGGCGCAGTTCTTTCAATCTACTATCCGCCATTTGGATAACTCGCCGAATCGTCGTAACCTCCGCTTACATCTATTGTTACGGCGTGACAATCGCCCGATTTTTCTTGCTGTTTGTGCAGTATTTCAGTCGCGGCGACGCGCATGCCGTTTTGACGGAGGCAACCGGGGATACCGCCCGCTGAATACCAACCCCGCAAAGAAATTCGGAATCGCTCATCCTCGCTGGACGCTGCGCTTTCAAAAGCGCGTTCACATCCCGCTCGATTTGAAAGACCCCCGCTCGAGCCGATCGCCTGAATTCACAGCTCGAATGGCCATCCAGCCCCTGCTGCCGCTTTGACCGTTCCGCCGATGCTACGGTATCGTCTGCCTGACCACGGAAGGCGCGCACCATGCGAACGGATCTCATCGCTGAAATCAACGTCGAACACCTCGTACACAATTATCACTCGCTTCGAGCCTGCGCCCGTTCGCATCTCGTCAAGTTCTGCGCGCCGCTCAAGGCGAACGCCTACGGCCACGGGCTTTCGGTCGTCGCACCGCCGCTGCTCGCCGCCGGGGCGGACTGTGCCGCAGTGGCGACACTGAGCGAGGCCATCGAACTGCGCGGCGTCGGCTGGAACCGGCCGATCCTGGTCCTGGGCAACGTGCTGGCGGTGGCGGATGAAGCCGAGCGGCAGGAACGCATCGACGTCGTCGTCGAACACGAACTGACGCTGACGATCACCGATGAAGACGCCATCCGGCTGCTGCGCGAATCGAATCCGTCCAAGCCAATTCCCGTGCATGTGAAGCTCGACACCGGCATGGGGCGCATGGGCTGCATGCCCGACACCATCGGCGAACTCGTGCGATCCGTCCGCGTCGCCCGGTGCCTGCAATTCACCGGCTTCTACTCCCACTTCGCGACGGCCGACCTCAAGCAGCGCGAACTGGTCAAGAAGCAGTTGTCTCTCTTCAACCACGTGCTGACGTCGATTCGCGTGAACTTGCCGCCCGGCGTCATTCGCCACCTGGCAAACAGCGCCGCCACGATCACGATGGCGGATGCCCATTTCGACATGGTCCGGCCCGGGCTCGCCCTCTACGGCTATTACCCGTCGTCGCACATGGCCGAACTGGTCTATCTCAAGCCGACGATGCGATTGCTCTCGCACCTGACGGCCGTGAAACAACTGCCGGTCGGCCACTGCGTCGGCTACGGTCAGACCTTCGTCACCAAGCGGCCGACGCGGCTGGGCATCGTCCCGGCGGGTTACGCCGACGGTTTTCTTCGACTGCTCTCAAATGAGGCCGTGGTGGGCACACCCGCCGGCAAGGCGCCGGTGATTGGCCGCATCAGCATGGATCAGCTTGCGGTTGACCTCACCGATCTTCCCGAGATGCCCGTCGGAACGCCGGTGACGCTGATCGACGACAAGCCGTCCGGGCCGAATTCGGTGGCAGGCATCGCGAAGAAGATGGGGACGATCCCGTACGAAGTGACCTGTCTCGTCGGCCCTCGCGTGAGCCGGGTGTCGGTCGGATCACCCTCGGCCGCCTCGGCGCCGGCGATCCCGGCACGGTCGTTCGCGAAGCCGGCCTCATCGGCAAAAATCGCCTATTAGTCACATAACGTAAGCCTCCTCTTCCGGCTCAGCGGTGTCTTGCGCCGCGCCGGCTTGTGCCGAGACGGGCGAGCGCTTCCCCGCCTGTGAATTCAGGCCGGTAACATTTGCCGATCACGACGACTTCTAATCCGCAACTGTCCCATAGCCGATGTGTACGAGAGTTTGCTCGACGGTTATCAGGCCGTGATGGGTTCTGCGTCGGCCCGCCCCGGGTGTGTTTGACCTCGTATCGTACCCTTTAGGCAAGCCTGGGAAACAAGACGCAGCGCCCAAGTATCTGGAGGCGAATTCCGCCGTCGGCCGGGCTCCGTAATGGGCTCAGAAGGAGACGATTCATGAAGCCGCGTCGCAAGTCTTGGATGTTGATTACAAAGCGCTGGGCGCCGTTGGTAATGGGCGGTATGGCCCTTCAGTTCAATCTCGGCGGCTGCGACCCCGAGGTTCGAGACGCGGTCTTGACCGGTCTTCAGTCCACGCTCTCGACACTGCTCACCACGGTGGTGCAGGCCTTCTTCCTGTCCCTGCAGGATGCCGGTACGACCTCACAGCCCGTTGTCCAGGTCATTCAGGATGTGGCGCAGTCCATCTTCGCCTAAACATCTCGTAGACCCGGTCACAGCCACACGTTACGATACCCCGCCGACGCGCGGCGCGATCCCGTGCCGCGCTCGGTGAGGGAGGCTTCGCCCGACATGCGGAAAGCACAACGCAGACTCGTTCGAATCGCGAAGTTGTTACCGGTCCTGATGCTCTATCAGGCGTTCGGATGCCTGCCGGACAACGCCATCGCAGCCGTGCTGGGCGAGAACATCGTCCTGACGTCGGCGATCGCCATCCAGACGATCACCTCACTGATCTTCAACTCGATCTTCGGGGTCATCTGAGGACGGCGATCATGAACAGGAATCATCGAACGAGCAGGCTCACACGATTCTCCGTTTCGAAGCGCGGTCGGCGAATCCTCGCACTCGTCGCCGCCCTCCCGCTTTTCCAGACGACCGGATGCTTCCCTGACCCGATCGGGGCCCTCAATTTCGAACTTCAATCCCTCGTCAACTCCGTGCTGATCAACACCGTCAGCATCATCGTTCAGAACCTGCTCGGGCTCTGATACGACGGCAACAAACGAATGAAAGAACCACCCGCCCCGGCCCGTTTCGGCCGGGGCTTTTTTTGTCAATTCCGGGGCAGATTCGAGAGGTCAGCGGGTACCCAATGGGAGTGATTCAGCAGTCGAAGGATCATGCTTTCCTCCGACATGGATCGCCCGGGTTGGATTCGAGGACACCCTGCGCGTTACAGTGGAAACGGGATCGGACTAGAATGGGACAGTCAAGGGACCATCGAGGCCGGCATGCATACGACGCGAGCGAGTCTGCTGATCCGCATCCGCAATCGCCAGGATTCCGCCGCATGGACGGAATTCGATGCGATCTATCGCCCGCTGCTTGCGCGGTTTGCGGCGGCATCCGGGGCCAATCCGACCGAGGCCGAGGATGTCGTGCAGCACTGCATGACGGCCGTTCACCAGCACATCGCCTCGTTCGAATACGACAAATCCAAGGGCCGCTTCAAGGGCTGGCTCAAGACGCTGGTCGCGAATCGAATCCGAAATCTGTTTCGCGATCGAAAGGAAAAGCGAGCCGACACCGCGGCCTTCTCCGGACTCGCGGCCAAGGAGCAATCGCCCGAGGATCTGTTCGACAAAATCTGGATGGACGAGCACCTGAAGTACGCCCTCGGCCAAGTTCGAGGCGAGGTGGAGGAGAAGACCTTTCTGGCGTTCAAGCTCTACGTCATCGACGAACGGCCGGTGGAGGAAATCTGCGCGGAGCTGGAGATCAACGCCAACCAGGTCCACAAGGCCAAGTATCGCATCACCCGCCGACTGGCCGAGAAAATGGCCGAGTTGACGGACGGCGCCGAGTGATGAGTCTGAATCGCCATGAGTGACTGCCTGACTCGAGACGAGATTGAACGCCTCCAGGGCGGCGAGGTGGCCGACGAGGAGGAATCGCGCCTTCGCGCGCACCTCGCGTCGTGCCCGACTTGTGCCGAAGCAGCGTCACAGGTCGCCGATCGATTCAACGATCTCCTGAACCACATCCGCGATCTTCAGCTCTCCGGGGCGGACCTCGATGCGCTTCACGCCGGCAAGCGCCCGTCGAGCGAGCCCAGGCGCGGAACATCACCACCCACAGGCGGTCGATCGAAACCACCCGCCCTTCCGCCGACCGATGCGTTTCCCGGGTACGAGGTGACGCGCGAGATTCACCACGGCGGCCAGGGCGTCGTCTACCAGGCGATTCAGCACTCCACCAAGCGCAAGGTCGCCATCAAGGTCTTGCTCGAAGGCCCTTACGCGTCGCGCTCGGCGCGGCGGCGATTCGAACGTGAAATCGACCTCATAGCGGGGCTGAAGCACCCCGACATCGTTTCGATCTTCGACTCCGGCGTCACGGCGGACGGACGACAGTTCTACGTCATGGATTTCGTCGCCGGCCTGCGGTTGGAGCAGTATGTCAAGGAGCATCGCCTGTCGCTGGAGTCGGCGCTCAAACTGTTCGCCCGCATCACTGATGCCGTGAACTTCGCCCACCAGCGCGGCGTGATTCATCGCGATCTCAAGCCGTGGAACATCGTCGTCGACGCCGAAGGAAATCCCAAGATTCTCGATTTCGGCCTGGCGAAGACGATGGTCGACAAGGTGGACCCCCTGCTTTCCGTATCGGGTCAGGTCGTCGGCACCCTGCCGTACATGTCGCCCGAGCAGACGCGCGGAAAGAGCGAAGAAATCGATATTCGAACGGACGTCTATGCGCTCGGGGTGATTCTCTATGAACTCCTGACGGGCCAGTATCCCTACTCCGTCATGGGTGAAATGGCGGAGGTGCTGAACAACATCTCGCACACGGCGCCGAAGCCGCCGAGCCGGGCGTGGGACCCGGATCGGGGCATCTCCCTCGGCGAGCCGTCGGCACGCGGCCGATCATCGCGGGGTTGTCCGATCGATGACGAAATCGAGACAATCATTCTGAAGTCGCTGTCCAAGGAGCGCGAGCGTCGTTATCAGAGTGCCGGCGAACTGGCCCGCGACGTCCGCCATTATCTGGCGGGAGAGCCGATCGACGCCAAGCGCGACAGCGGCTGGTACGTGCTGCGCAAGGCGATGCGGCGACACAAACTGGCGCTGGGAGCCGCACTGACCATCGTGCTGCTTATCACCACGTCGGCCGTCGCACTGATGTTCATGTACAACGAGGTGCGACAGCTCTGGGAGCATTCCGAGGAACAAACCAAGATCGCACAATTGGATCGGGATCGCGCACTTCGGGCCGAGGCGCTCGCCGAGGAACAGACCAGGATCGCCCAAACGGATCGGGATCGCGCACTTCGGGCCGAGGCGCTCGCCAAGCAGCGATTTAACGAAGTCCGCGAACTGGCTAACGCCTTCATTTTCGATTTTCACGACAAGATCGCCGATCTCGCGGGATCGGTGCCGGCGCGGGAACTGCTCGTCAAAAAGGCGCTTCAATATCTCGGCAATCTCCGGGAGTCCGCCGGGGATGATCCCAATCTGCTGCGCGAGTTGTCCAACGCCTATAAGAAAGTCGGCGACGTCCAGGGCAATCCGGGGATCGCGAACCTCGGTGATTCCGCCGGGGCGCTGGAGAGCTACCGCCGCGGCCGGGCGCTGCTCGACCAGGTTCTCGCGGCCGATCTCTCCAGTGAATCGGACGATCTTCGCAACTGCGCCGTACTGGAGGACTGCATCGGCGACCTGCTCTCATTTCAGGGGGAAGCCGAATCGGCGCTGGACTACTACCAGAAGGGTAAAGACCTCTTCGAGCGAAGATTGTCCCTCAATCCGGAGGGCGCGAAGGAGCTTCACGATCTTGCCATCTCGTACAGCCGCATCGGCACAAATCACCTGCGCCGGCGGGACTATGAGGGCGCCCTGCCGCAACTTGAAAAGTCATACGAATACTGCCGCCAGGCCTCTGATCGGGCTCCCGATCATCCTCAGTACCGGTACGACTTAACAATCGCCACTGAGAAAATCGCCGACACGCAGATGGGGCTCGGCAAGCTGGATGACGCGATGGCGTCATATCGACAGGTGGAAAGCCTGAACCGGGACATTCTCCGCGACGATCCCGACAGCGCCCGGGCCAAGCGGGGGCTCGGCATCGGCTACGACGGCCAAGCGAAACTCCACTACATCAACGAAGCATTCGACAAGGCGGCGGAATGCTTCGATCGCTCGCTTAAGATCAGTGAAGAGTTGGCGGCCGCGGACCCGATGAACGCCCAGGCTCAGCGAGACCTATACACCGCCTACGGCGCCATCGGCGTGTTCTATTCGGAAATCGATCGACGGGAGGACGCGGTCGAACTCTTCAAGAAGGGAGTCAGGATCGCGGAAGCGCTCAATGAGGCCGACCCGGCGAGCGCCCTGACGTGGCTCGATCTCGCTGTGATTCTCGGCAACTACGGCAGTACGCTGCTCGACATGAACCGGACGGAGGAGGGACTTGACGTGCTCACGCGGGCGAACCGCACGCTCAATGAGCTTCGCCGCAGGGACCCGAACAATCCCAGGGTTCAGCGCAATTTCGCCATCACCCATCGGTCGCTCGGCCACGCCCATCGGGACTACGCCGGACTTGAGAATCTCACGGACAACGAGCGGCAATCCCATATGAAGATGGCGGCGGACTTCTTTCGGCAGTCGCTGGCGGAATTTGAGAAATGCCGGGATGCGGGCTACCTGTCGGAAGGCGAACTGTTCATCATCGACGAAACCCGTAAAGCCATCGCCGAATGCGAAAACCCGTCTTCCGAGGCCGCTGAAACGGATCCCGCCGCCTCCGAGCGAAACTGAGATCGCCAGGGCTCAAGTTTGCCGTCGACGACGCCGACGTCACCCGGTAGAGTCTCTGTGAATTGTTTGACCGAGTCGCGCGTAGGGCGATCCCGCTCCAGCGATTCGATCCACCGTCCGCCCCATCAGATCGAGGTCACCCATGAAGCGCATTCACCCGCTTTGCCCACTCACAAGAACCTTCATTGTCACCGCATTCATTGTTTCACTGGCCGCCCCTGTTGCACCCGCGTGGTCCGATGGCACCCGGCTTTCAGAAGGCGCGAAGACCGGAAACGCCGATGCCAGCGATGCGAAGCAGGACGGCAAGTCTGATCGCCCCAACGCGGCCGACGGCCTGCTCGATCCGGCGCTTCCGCACGAGACGCAGTGGCAGCGATACAAGGATGCCGCCATCAAGTTCTACAAGTTCACACCGGAGCAGACCGAAATCGTCGCGGGCATCTACGAGGGCTGCTGCAACCGCGCAAAGCTCGTGCGAAAGGCGGGAGACGAGAAAGAATCGGCCGGGAACGAGACGACCGATGGTGCGAAGATACGACTGGACAAGCTCACGCACGAGCTGGTCTATCGAATCGACGCCATTGCCCGCAAGGACCAGATCGAGGCGGCATCGAAGGATGGATTTGATTCGCCACTGAAGAAGACGCCGCTGCCCAAGCCGGAACCCGGCAACCCGGCCCCCGATTTCACCCTGAACACCGCGGAAGGCAAACCGCTGACACTCTCCGCCATGCGAGGCAATGTCGTGGTGCTGACATTCTGGGCGAGCTGGTGCGGCTACTGCAAGAAGACGCTTCCTGACATTCAGATTCTCCAGGAGTATTACAAGGACAATGGCGAAGTGGTCATTCTCGGCGTGAACTGCCGCGAGAAGGAACCCGACAGCGCCAAGGCGCTCGCCATCCTGAAGGAGAAGGAGTACACCTTCCCGGTGGTGTACCAGGGCGACTCCGCGGCATCATCCTACGAAGTCGCCGGGTTTCCGACGCTGTTCGTCATCGGCCCGGACGGCGACATCATTCACAAACAGCGCGGCCACAAGGACAACGTCTCCAAGCTGCTCATTCCGGTCATTGACAACGCGCTCAAGAACAAGCGCGCCGCAGCGGCCGGCAAGGATTCACAAACCCGCGCATCGGCCGCGACGGGGCGGTGAATCGTTCAAATAGTCGACGTCTCGACACCCCGTATAGCCGCCGCCCGACAGGTCGATGGAGAAGTCGAGAGCAAGTCGCGACAACCATCAAGGCATTTCACCTGCCGAACGCTGCTCCCCGCATTTCCTCATTTCTCACGAGTGTTGCAGGAATCGAACGCCCAACCCGTGTCACCCTGCCCCTGCGGGGACTGGGCTATACAGGAGCGCTTCGTCGGGGTTCAATGTGCATCCGCTGCGGCGTGCGCAGCGAATGGAGATCGCGAATCTCACCAACCGAATTCTCGTTAACTGCCGTTTTCGCTAGTCGCATTCCTCCTTGAAAACGCAATCCACCCACTCCGGGTGATCGATGAACGGATTGCGGTTTCCCTGGAATTCAAACACCGCATCATTCCGCGCCCGCTCCTTGTCATCGACGGGATCCTGATTGTGCCACTCCAGCAGCGTCGACAGGCGGCCCATGTGCGCGACATTTCCGCTGCCGGTTCGAATTGCGGGCATATTGTCCGTGAGCACCAGGTCCGGCTCGGCCGCAGCCGTGTTGCCGTGCACGCCGCCCTCGTAGCGAACGTCCATGTAAAACATCGCCCGGGCGACATCGCCCCGCCGGCCGATCCAGACTTCAAATCGACCGCTGTTGCCGCTGCCCGTGGTCCAGTTCGAGTTCCCGGGGTAGCCGGTGCCCGGCCCGCCCTGCCCGCCGTTCGCGACGGTCGGCTTTTCGGAGCAGCTTGTGGCACAGGAGTCGAAGGGCTTGTTGCCGCGGCTGGAGTTGTAACCGTTGTTGCAGAGGAACAGGTGATGGCAGTCGGTGTACGGGTAGTTTCGGGCGTTGTCATTCGGAAAGCCGTATGACTTGGGCCAGGTGTGCTCGCGATTGTAGGGGCCGTTTCCCCCCGCCACTTTGACGTAGGAGTTGTTGCCGTAGAGATCGAGGATGTGCGACGGGCTGAGCGGGTCCTCGTCGGCCTTCTTCAGGATCTGCCAGCACTGGGAGTAACTCGCCCGGCGATGATCGTCGATCAGCGCGTGCAGCGATGCCCGAAGCGCCGTCGGGTTGGAGACGTCGACGGACGCGTAGTATGCGGCATGCGGGTCCGTTGTCGGACTCTCGGACGATTCCAGGGCCCCTGTCGACGACGCCGATCGGCCGCTCACCGGCGTGTCGGCGCCGGCCGCCGCGTCGCGCGGCTCCCCGGTCTGCTGGGAACAGCCGGGATTCACTGAGAAGAGGCACAGGCTGACAAACAATGACCGCAACAGACGCGAGGTTGGCATGGTGATTCTCCGTTGGCGTGAAAGACTCGGCCTCCCCAATTCAACGGCATTGAACACAGCGAACCGACGGCGTGTCAACCCGAATTGCTCATCCACTCAGAAGTCAATTGCGGATCAGACAGGTTTGAAATACGCTTGCGAAAGGCCGGGAATCCCGCGGAACGGGTTCCCGGCCGCCAGAACGATTTTGGCGGCACGCGTGCCGCACGAGAGACACTCGACCGCATGTTACATCGAATCGGATACTTTGATTGTTTCAGCGGCGCCGCCGGCGACATGATCCTCGGCGCCATGCTGGCCTGCGGGCTCGATGCCGACGCGCTGAAGGCCGACCTCGCCCGCCTGAATCTCACCGGCTATCAGCTTGATATCCAGCAAGTGAAGAAACAGGGAATTGCCGCGACCAAGTTCGACGTGAAGGTCGAAGGCGACCACGGACACCGGCATCTGCACCATATCACCAAAATCATCGATGCGGCCGATCTGCCGGCGCGTGTGAAGGACCGGGCCAAGGCCGTCTTCACCCGGCTCGGCCACGCCGAGGCGAAGATTCACGGCACCACGATCGAAAAGGTTCACTTTCACGAGGTCGGCGCGGTCGACGCGATCATCGACATCGTCGGCGCGGCGATCGGCCTTGAGCGGCTGGGCATCGACCGGCTCGTCTGTTCGCCGATCCCGACCGGCAGCGGCACGGTCACCTGCGAACACGGCGTCATGCCCGTGCCCGCACCCGCGACCGCCGAACTGCTCGCGGGCGTGCCGATCGCGCCCTGCGATGAAATGGGCGAACTCACCACGCCGACCGGCGCCGCCATCCTCGCCACGCTGTGCACGGAATTCGGCCCCCTGCCGCCGATGCGGATCGATCGTGTCGGCTACAGCGCCGGAACGCGCGACGGCAAGCGACGTCCCAACGTGCTCCGCCTGATTCTCGGAAGCGCGATCGAGGGCGACGCGGAGCACGACGAGGTCGTGCTGCTCGAAGCCAATCTGGACGACTGTACGGGCGAACAGATCGGCTACGCCGTGGACCGGCTCTTCGAGGCCGGCGCCTTGGAGGTGTTCAATACCGCGATTTCAATGAAGAAAAGCAGGCCCGGTGTGGTCCTTTCGGTCATCGCGCCGATAGAAAAGGAGTCCGACTGCGAGCGGGTGCTTTTCGCCGAGACGTCAACCTTCGGCGTGCGGCGATCGCTTCGGACCCGGCGGAAGCTGGGTCGCCGAATCGACGCCGTCGCCACGCGTTACGGCGAGATTCGCGTCAAGATCGGAACCCGGGGCGAAGAAGTTGTGCGAGTTGCACCGGAATTCGAAGACTGCGCGAAGGCGGCCCGGGAACATGGAGTTCCCCTGGCCGACGTGACCCGGATCGCCATCGAAGCATGGCGTTCTAACAAAACGCCATAGAAGGCGCGGACGAGCGATGAGAATGGATTCTCTCTTACTGGCCGACGACGCGGGCTTCGCCGATCCGAAATGGCTGCTGGTCATCGCGGCCATCCTGTTCACCATCGTCATGCTGAACATTGCCCGGCGCCGTCGCCGCGAGGGCGGTACGCCGAAGGACTACACGCGCGAGGTCGACAGCGCCACGCGTCGAAGCATGGTGATCAAGCGCGACATGGAGGCGCTGCTCGTCGAACTTAACGAACTCTCGCGCGTCATCAACGGCCAGCTCGATACACGATTCGCGAAGCTCGAAATCTCCATCGCGGATGCCGATCGGCGAATCGCCGAATTGCGGTCGCTTCTGATCAAGGCCGGCATCGAACCGGAACCGGCCTCTGAAAATCAAGACGGCGCCGCTCCGAAAATCTCCGCGGATGAGCTGCCGGTTCCGCGGTTGGATGTGGTGGTCGACGAATCCGGGGAATCGGATTCCTCGGACTCCTCCGGGCAACAGCAGGATGACGGACTCGACGAATTTCATCGGACGGTTCATCGGATGGCGGATGAGGGCCGATCGCCGGTGGAAATCGCGGGCCTGACCCAGCGGGCCGTCGGGGAAGTTGAACTCGTTTTGCACCTAAGACGACGTGCGATGCGGCGCAATGCCGCAGTCAGTCCGACGCACGCTGATGGCGACAGCTAACGGTACAGAACAAGCTGGGCCTGCGTCAGCGTGAGGGACTTCTGGTACCGGGTGTACGCTGCCGCGGCCTCGCTCATGAAATCGTCGCCAAGTTCACCTGAGATGAGGGCGTTCATCATTCCGTTGAAGATGTAAGCCTCGGGCGTAATGATCTCGCGGGCGAAGAGCACCGAGTACAGTCCGTGATCGACGACGGGCCGATGCATCAGCACGCCGCTGCGCGGAGCGAGATAGAACACGCCAATCTGCGTGGGCCTCGGCGGACAATCATCCAGCATCGCGAACGGATCCCAGTAGTCCGTCAGCATCTGGTTCTGACCGAGATAGCCCACCATGGCGCTGCCGGCGCCGAAAGAGACTTTCCGGCCGTCCACGTCGAAGAGGGTCCGATCGCCGCACATCGCCTCGCGAATTGGCTGGGTCATTGCCTCGCGGATTCTCGCATGCGGCCATGCCTGTGCGAGAACAAACAGATCGAACGGTTCCTCGATCCCGCGCTCAACCCAGGCGGCCGTGGGCTCGACGGTTTTTCGAAAGATCGATCGTCGAACGATGGATCGGCCGTTACCCTCATCCGAGTGAATGCGCGTCCAGCCCGCTTCATTGACCAGGAAATTGTCGACCCCGAACAGGGCCCCCCAATACATGTTTGAGGCGGGACTCGCACCGTCGCCGAGCTTGCGCCCGCGCCTGCCGTCTTCATACAACGCGACATGCAACGAGACGGACACCCACCCCTCGCCGCGAATACCGGCGGCGATGGCCGACTCAAAATCGACAGGCTCGCCGACGACCGCGGCGCGCAGCGCCTTCGAGGGCTGGGCCGACAGCGGGGGTGGAACGGTGGTACCTGCAGCGCCGGGATCACGCCGATCCGCGCCGCTTCGCTCCTGAAACACCACCAGAACCAGAAATAGAAAGACTCCGCCGATGAATCCGGCGGCTGGAAGCAATCGACTCGCCCCCCCGCTTCGGGCGGCGAATTTCCCCGCTTGGTCGAGCCAGACATGCAGCCGAGCCTTCGGGGACATCACTTCACGACTCCGCCGGGGACCAGGCCCCGCTCATCGGCGTCAGGGCGCGTCGCCCCCCGCCGTGGACAGGGCGTCTTCCATTTTGAGAACGACATCAGTGGTGGTCAATCGGCTGAGCGGATCCTCGAGGAAACTGATCTGCACCCGATGCGGCCCCGGGCTGACCCGCCGCAGATTGAGCGCCAGCGGAACCGCGAGGCTGTCGCCGGCCTTGATCGTCAGCGGCAGCCGCGACACCACCTCGGGATCGAGATGGAGTTGCGCGCCGTTGACGCGAATCACGGGCCAGCAGGCCAGATCGACGCCCGACTTGTTCGTGAGCTTCACGGAAACGTCGGCCTGACTTTCGAAATAAGTAAGCCCGAAATCCGTTCCGCGACGGGTGAAAGACCACTCCCTGGGGCCGTCGATCTCCGCCACGATGGGCGACGGCGGCGGAATATCCGAGGGATTGTTCGAAGCCATGATTCGAACGGCGCCCTTGTCCGGAAGATCGTAGGCGACTTCGCAACCCCAGTGGTCGCCGCCATCGACGACGCGGACGAGTCGCCCCGGCGCGACGGTCGGCTTCTTGCCCGACGCCCCCTTCGCGACGCGAATCCACACGCTGGCATTATCGAACGACTGGTTCAGCGCGTTCTGAATGGTGGCGCTGACCCGGGAGGCCGAGCCGTCGTTCGGCGAGTCGAAGTAGACGCGGAGCCGGCCGGACGGCACCGAATTCTGAAGCTTCTCGGCGGTATTGTCACTCGGGTACGCATAGGCGAGCTTGTCGCCGTCAACGTCGATCACGCGATAGTGACTGAAGCCGGTGGCGCGATCGCGCATGCACGTGCTGGACTGGTGCGTTCGAACGAAATGAAGGTTGTCGAGGCCGTCGAGCTTGTTGGCGAATTCCTTGAAATCCCAATCGGTTGAGCCTCCGGCGATGTACAGGCCGACGTGATGATCTCGGACGAATTCCTCGATGCCGCCGCGTTCGCGCCAGACGTCAATCAGGCCGAGTTCGTCGCTGTTGGATGCGATGAAGTTCAAACGCTTGTTGCGATTTCGCTTCAGGTCGGCGTCCACCCATTGCACCTGCTGATAGTCCTGATCGATCGGGTTCGCGGCATGATCCAGCAGCAGAATGCCGTGGTATTCGCCGTAATCGATCGTGCCCATCGGACCCGTTGCAATGCACTTGGTGAAACTGGATTCGTGGTCGTGAGCGCCGCAGAGCATATATACCGGCGCGTTGAACTTCTCGAAGTACTTGAGCACGCGCGACCAGCTCGTCGGATCGTCCATCGCACGCGACCACTCGGTAAAGTCACCCGTGGCCACGATGAATTCCGGCGCGAGCAGATTGATTTCGTTCGGCAGCATGTCGT
>CALLKH010000599.1 GCA_938008425.1 uncultured Planctomycetaceae bacterium
GACCATCTGCCGGGCCTTGTTGATCAGCCCGTCGAATCGAACGATGCCGAACGTCAGACCGGTGACAACGAGTAGGCAGATCGCGACCGTTGCGATGCGGAAGATCTTGGCCAGCCGCCGATTTCGCGCCGCTTCCTGCTCGTTTCTGAAGACAAGGCCGTATTCCTTGAACACCTTGCGCAGGAACAGGTCCTTGATGAAGTGCGCTCGCGGCTTCGGATAGAGGCTTTCCAGCGGCGGGAAATTCTGCGCGGCATCCTGCCCCAGACGCTCGGAGAGATGCTTGAGAATCACCGACCCCTGCTGGGTGGCTGTCGTGAAGTAGACGCCGCGAAGGATCAGATTCTTCACGACGCGGGCCTGCTTGATCATCGGGAACATCGTGCGGAAGTAGGTCTGGAGCGGGTCCATCAGCTCCCGGAATTCCTCGGGGAAGCTGTAGGCAAGACCGAGTTCGGTCTCTTCCACATCATCGTTGAGCCGCTTGATTCGCAGTTCGTTGAGGCGCGTGTATAGACCGTCAAAATCGCCCTTGAACGACTCGGGATCGTACAGTTCGCTGAACGGCCCCGGCTTGGACCAGCCGAAAATCTGGTTGCGGAAGCTGATATCGCGTTCGGCGCGATCGAAAAATTGCATGAACCCCAGGATCTTGTCGCACTTGGTGACGACCAGGTATGTCGCGAATGTGACACCGAGCTTGGTCTGAAGATCGCGCAGGCGCTCCAGCGCCGTGTTGGCGTCCTGCTCGTGCTTCTCCGGCGGATCCTGCAGCAGGTGCTCCGCCGAAACGCAGACGATCGCGCCGTTGATCGGATATCCCTTGCGGCCGCGGGAGATCGTCTCCAGGAATGCCGTCCACTCCTTCTGATCCGCGTCGTCCTGCGGATTGCAGAGGCGGCCCGCCATATCGACGAAAATGGCGTCCTCGGTGAACCACCAGTTGTAGTTGAGTGTGCCGAGCTGATAGCCCTCGGGCTTTCCTGTGGAGAACGTCAAACCGCCTTCGTTGATCAGCTTGGTCTTACCGCAGCCCGAGTCACCGATGACGATGTACCACGGCAGGTCATAGACATTGACGTTCAGATTCTTCCGCATGTCGCGGATGGCGTTGAAGAACTTTTCGTTGTTCCCCTTGATCGCCGCACGAACGTCCATCGAAACCGGACCGGCGCCCTCCTGCCGGGTCAGGTCGTTGGCCAGCTTCTGCGTTCGCTTGCGCTTGCGAACTCCGAACAGCTTCGCGCAGATGAACCCGATGAGCGCCAGCAGAAGCATGACGCCCGCCACGCCGAAAATCAGGATCATCATCGGCGTGTTGGGGAACAGGAAATTCTTCAGAAGCCAGATCGCCCCGAAGGGAGAGCCCAGTCCCGCCATCGCAAGCAGCATGCGAATCTCGGGCGGCAGGCTCTTGAACATTCCCAGCAGTTTTTTGATCATGTCATATCACCCGCCCGGCGGCCGTGCCGGAGAAAGATCTTGTCCAATTGGCCTCATCCCCGACTGGAATCGGCGCCGCCCGTGGACGCCGCGCCCGAGGCTCCGAAGTACTTGCCCTCGCGCACTTCCTCCGAGGCCTTCGAGATGTCGCCGACCGCGCCCTGCCAGGCCGTTCGAAACGTAATACCAGATACCAGTATGATGCCCGCCAGAATCGTCACCACGACCGTCAGGCTCATGCCCAGACGATAGTCGACGCGCTCCTCGGCCACGTTGTCATACGCATCCGGGAACATTTCCTTGGCACGCGTGTTGGCATAGGCCGGAAGTCGTGAGAACAGGCGGCGTGTGTAGTCCGCCAGTTCCTGGGGACGATCGTGAAATCGTCCCTTGAATCCGAGCCGAAGCGCGACGAAGTAGAGGTTCAGCATTTCGGCGAGTTCGTCCTTGTCCCGACGGTCGCGACGCTCCGCAATCTCGTATTCCTTCTGCAACTCGTCGCAATCATCGAAGAACTTGTCGCCGCCCAGCGATTCAACGTGGTTCAGCACCTCCGGATCGGTTTCGAAACGGTTGTCGAACCAGTATGACTGGCCGCGCCAGTCGGTGTTGAGAATCTTGTAGTCCAGCAGATAGACGAGCATCGCCTTGATGCGATCGTTCCAGCAGCGTTCGGTGACCGGATCCTCGCGGGCGATGTCCTCGGCGTCCCGAAACGCCGACAGCGCCTCGAACCGAACCTGCTCCGGCAGCGGCGCATTGCCGTGCTTCACCTGCCGCTGGAAATTGATCAGAAACTCAATGACCGGCCAGGCTGATTCGGTCAGCTTATGCTTCGATCGCTCCGCCATGTATTTCGCCGTCCTGTCGAGTGCGCCCCGCCGATGGGCCCTTCATCGGGGAGCCGGTGTCATGTCAAATCACTTCAGCGCGACGTACAGCGCCGGCTTGAAGCGGGTCATGCCCGCAAGCTGCCCCTCACGAATACTCATGCGAATGCCCCGCTCCTGTTCGCATTCCTTCCAGTAGTCCGTGCGGTCGGGTCCGATCATCTTGTCGATCTTGAAGTAATGCAGATTCTGCCGCCGCGGCAGCGACCCCGCCGGCACAGACTTGATCTGCAGCGACAAACCCTTCACCGCGATATTGTGAATCCGCCGCGAACGCGAAGGGGATGCCAGCTTCATGTCCAGCTTCTGGTAGATGTGGTTGTACAGCTCGTTGATGTCCAGTTCATCCGAAATCAGCGCGACGAACATCTCCAGGTTGTCGTCGATCCACTTCCGATCGAGCTCGACTTCGAGGCCGTCGCGACCCGTTTCGTCCTTCTTCAGCACGAACGGCCGCTCGACATACGCCACCGGCCGCATCGCCTCAAGAAGGACGACGATTCGCGCACGCAGACGTTCGAGACTGTCACCCGGCTTGTCATGGTCGTAGTTGGGGATGTCGACCGGCACCAGGTCATCATGAAAGACGGAAAGGTGGCCGACCAGTTTTGTAAACGTGCAGTAAACGTCGAACGGGTGCAGCACCGGCGTCTGGAGCATGGCCTTGAGCCCCGCGCGAACTTCGTTCAACACGTGCAGCTTGATCAGGTGCTCCGTATTCGCGGCGACGCCGTCGGTAAACATCATTCGATGCTCACGCGCCTCGCGGGCCAGAACCTCGTCCTTCGCCTCGACCTGGTCCGCCAGCGACCGGATGAGCGCGCTCAACCCCGCGTCGGCCTGCACCGCGAGCAAGGGACCGGCGCCGAGGTCGTCCAGTTGCGGCAGGGCGCCCGCTCTATCGGTTCGTTTGATGCGCCCGAGGCGAACGACTTCGTAGCCCGTCATGTCTTCCTTGGCGGTAAAGAGCTTTCCCCGCATTCGGCGGAAATAAATGATCTGCGGATTCTCGCCGCTGTTCTCGTCGCGGCGCGTCACCGGCATCGGCTCATACCGCGGCGAGCCCGTCGTTGATTCTGGATTTTCCAGCGACACCGAATTGGCACGCACCTCCTGCATCGCCGGAATGCCGAAGAACATGTCCAGCGAGCCGCCGGCTTCTTCAATTGCGTCCTTGAAGTTGTACGGTTCCGCCTCGGTGTTGTCGGGAATTCGAATCCATGTGCCGTCCTTCAGACGCAGATCGCAGCGATCCAGTCGAAGCGTGAAATTCTCCAACGGCTCCGGCGCGATCTTCAGTTCGGTGAATCCCCATGCGAACGGCCGCGTAGAATCCAGGCTCGTGCGAATGACGCTCTCCAGCCATCGCTGGCCCGCCTGAAGGTGGTGCGGCCGCAGGAACATTCCCTCGGCCCAATGGACTTCGGTCCACAGATTCATTCGTTGCCTTTCGAATCCCTTTTTTGCAAACCCAATGCGCCAGGGAGATTCAAGAAATACCGCGACGACAGGTGAACTACACACACTGAGA
>CALLKH010000600.1 GCA_938008425.1 uncultured Planctomycetaceae bacterium
CGGGCCGGCGGTCTTGGGCGGCACGTGGGGGAGGTCGATCGCGACAATGTTATGGTCGTCGCGTGCGAGCAGGGCCTTCTTATCCTTTTCCGAAAGGATGTCATACGGGGGGGCGATGAGTTCGCTGATTTCGTGGCCGCTGTACCGAATGCCGCGAAAAGGCTCGATCCGTGCCATGGGTGTTCCTCAGGGGTGGGGCGTCGCTGCCGTCGCCGACAACTCAACATACAGGGGGACATGTTCGGGGGGCGACCCCTTTCTGTCCAGTCTGAGTCGACGGAAACGGTGTTCAGGATTGACTTTACGGCTGAAGCTGCCGATAATTATGTAGGTGGATTCTCCTTGAAGAACGACCACCGGACAGACTAAACTGTTATTGACGGCCCTTGAAAGGGTCCCCTCCGTTTCGACAGGCCCGGCGGCAGACATCGCCGGTCGTCGAGGCTTGACGTTGCGTTTTAGAATCCACCCGCTTGGAGACTGTTGATGAAGTCCTTCCAATGCCCAGAGATCGCACGACTCCACCACGAGTTGATGCTCTCTCCCTGGCGGCATCGGTTGCATCACGTCGCGGGGATCGTCCGCACCATCTCGGTGATCGATCCCAAGCGGGAGTATCCCTATTCCTTCATCGCATTCAGAGTGACAGGCTACCGCGCCCGCACGACCGGCGAGGAGACGCTGCTCACCGGCAAGGTGATCATCGAGGATCTTGTCGACCTGGCCGACAGCCTGACCGAGGCCCATCCGCTGCCGATCGGGGCGCTTGAGGGCCCGGCTGACGACGTCGACGCGCTTTCGGCGCGGTTCAAGGTTTCGCTCAAGACGATTTCGCGATGGCGGCGCCGCGGCCTATTGGGCTGCTGGTATCGCTTCGCCGATGGTTCGACCAAGTTGCTGTTCGCGCGGCGGGCCGTGCAATGCTTCGTTGCACAGAATCTTGATCTGGTCCGGCGCGGTTCCTCGTTCAAGCTGATGAACGACGCCGAGCGGGCCCGGATCGTGTCACGTGCACGAGAACTGGTCGCCGGCGGGCAGACGTCGCTGCATGCGATCACGCTGCTCCTGTCCGAAGAGACCGGCCGTGCGGTGGAGACGATCCGCTACACGCTTCGCCGGTTCGACTACGAGCATCCGACGCAGGCGCTGTTCGATCAAACGGAATCGGCCCGCAAGGTCGAGGAGTCGACGGTCGTCTATCAGGCGTTTGTCGATGGCGAGTCCGCCCGGGAACTCGCGGCTCGCATGCACAAGAGCGAGCCGGAAATTCGCCGGCTAGTGACATCGGAGCGATTGAAGCAGTGGGCGCAGTCGCCGATCGCCTACGTTCCGAGCGAGGAATTTGTTTCGCCGGAGGCCGAGGCCGAGATTCTCGCCGCCGCCCCTGGTCATGACGACAGCTCCGACATCGATCCGGCGTTCGCGCGCATCTCGGCCGAACTGCCCGCCTACCTTCAGGAACTCTACCGAACGCCACTGCTCTCGGCGGCGCAGGAGCGCCATCTCTTCCGGCAGATGAATTATCTGCTGCATCGCGCCGAGTCGATTCGCGCCCGGATCGAGGCCGACCCGTCGGTCGCCCGCGCCGCGGATGCGGACGAACTGGAGAACTGGCTGGCGCAGGCGACGGACATCAAGAACCACCTGATCCAGTCGAACCTACGGCTCGTCGTGAGCATCGCCAAGCGTCACGCCTTCGGCCATGCCGGCGCGAATATGTTCGAGCTGATCAGCGACGGCAACATCGCCCTCATTCGCGCGGTCGAGAAATTCGACTACGCCCGCGGCTTCCGATTCAGCACCTATGCCACATGGGCGATCACACGCGGCTTCGCGCGATCGGTGCCCGAGGAACTCACCCACGCCGATCGATTCCGCACCGGCCAGGAAGACTGGCTCGACTCCGTCAAGGATCATCGGGCGATTCCCTTCCCGTTGGAGTCGAAGGAGTCGGCCATTCGTTCGACCGTGGCGGATTGCCTCTCGATTCTCGACGAACGAGAGCGGTCGGTGGTGGAGCGCCACTTCGGCCTGGCCGACCACGGCGAAGGCCGCACGCTCGACGACATCGGCCGCGAGTTCGGCATCAGCAAGGAGCGCGTCCGGCAGATTGAGATCCGCGCTCTGAAGAAGATTCGGCGCTCGTTCGGTGATCGCGGCGCGGAACTGCTGGCCGGCTAGTCTGCTTCCACTTTCTTTTCATTCCCTCGATACCTGCGAGACTGATTTGCGTTGCGGCGGGTGCTCCATGCCGTGCCGAAGGCCGGGGTGGGGGACGGATTTGGACCCCGCGCTTGTACATCGCGTGATCAGTCCCCCATCCCTGCTGCGCAAGGGATGGGGCACCCATTCGTAAGTTACACCCGCATACGCCACCACTTGCCTCGTTCGTGCCGCCGCGTTGTGTGCGTGGCTCTTGGACCGCTACAATTCGGCGGATGGATCGCAACGTGATGAGAATCCTGGACGCGAACCTGAATCGCGCGCGCGAGGCGCTTCGCGTGCTGGAGGATCACGCGCGAATGATTCTGGATGACGCGGCGCTGTGCGAGCGCGTCAAAGGGCTCCGCCATACGCTTGCAACAGCCGCACGCCAGTTCGGGGCCGATGCGTTGCTGGCCGCTCGAGATACGCCAGGAGACGTGGGAACGACGATCACCAGCGACTCAGAGCGCCGCCGCGAGGGACCGGAGGATGTCGCCCGAGCGGCCGCGAAGCGCGCCGGTGAGGCGATGCGATCGATCGAGGAGTACGGGAAGATCGCATCGGCCGACGCTGCGGCGGCGGTCGAGGCGGGGCGGTATGAACTCTATGCCATCGAGCAGGCGATGTTTCTCGGATCTCCGCGGCGACTCAGGCTACGCCGGGCGCAGCTGCACGTCCTGATCACCGCGTCGCTCTGTCGCGGCCGGTGGGACGAGGTCGCGGAGGCGGCGCTGTGCGGCGGGGCGAATGTTCTTCAGCTTCGGGAGAAGGGCATTACAGATCGCGAGTGGCTGGACCGGGCACGACGGCTGCGCGAGTTGACGCGCGCCCACAACGCGCTGCTCATCATCAATGACCGGCCGGACATCGCCGTGCTGGCCGACGCCGACGGCGTGCATCTGGGGCAGGAAGATCTGCACGAGGACGACGCCCGGCGAATCGTCGGCCCCGCGCGGCTGGTGGGCGTGACGGTTCACTCAACGGATGAGGCGCGATCCTTTCTCGGCGGCACGGCGGATTATTTCGGCGTCGGGCCCATGTTCGCATCGCCGACGAAGCCGGGCGTGGCGGTGAACGGCCCGAAGCTGGTGCGCGATGTGCATGGGTTGGTGCGAGATGCGAGTTCGTCGGTGCCGCTGGTGGCGATCGGTGGAATCACGAGTTCAAATGCGGCGGGGCTGGCAGAAGCGTTTCGTGATTTGATCGGCCCCGCCCCGTCGGAAGACGAGGGCGTCGAGGATTTGCCGCGCGTCCCCATTGCGTTCGCGGTCTGTCAGGCGGTCATCGCCGCGGCCGACCCGGCGGGCGCCGCAAGCAGCCTGAGAGCCGCGATTGAAGCGGGCTTTTCGACCAATAACGGCGGGCGGGGGGCGCCGTCGGCCGGCCTTCCCGGTTGACACGCGGCCGGTCGGAGATTCTAATCATTTCTCCGATGGGAGGTCGCTTTCGGGCGGCCGACAATCTGGTCCCGGGGCCGTAGCTCAGCTGGGAGAGCGCTTCCATGGCATGGAAGAGGTCGAGAGTTCGATTCTCTTCGGCTCCATTTTTCCGACAGATCTTAGTCAGTTGAAAGCCGGCAACTTCGGCGGCCGGCCATTGCGGCTGCGCATCTGGAATCAAGTCTGCAACCGGTGACTGGGCGCGAGCGTTCAAGTATTCGCACATCAGATTCCCAGGGAGATGATCATGGCCAGAGGCGTCACCGCGCTCGCACTCTCATTGATATTCTCATTCTCAAGCGCCATTCGCGTGTTCGCGGTCGATGACATCGACAGAATCCCGTCGGCCGACCTCCGCGCCGGCGGCGATGACATGAAGCGGTACTTTCTGATCGGCCCGATGGAGGAGGCGAAAGCGCCGACTGCGGGCTACAAGTTGCTCATCGTGCTTCCGGGCGGCGCGGGCGGGAGTGATTTCAATCCATTCGTACGGCGAATCGCGCTGAACGCGCTGGGGAGTGACTACCTCGTGGCTCAACTGGTCGCGCCGGTCTGGGACCCGAAACAGGGCGAGCAGATCGTCTGGCCCACGAAGACATCGCCGTGGACGGGGATGAGGTTTTCGACCGAGGAGTTCGTCGACGCCGTTGTGGATGAGGTCTGCAAGTCTCACACAATTGACTCGCGATGTATCTTCACCTTGTCGTGGTCGAGCGGCGGGCCGGCGGCGTTTGCGACATCGCTTCGAAAGAAAAGTCCCGTCACGGGATCGTTCATCGCCATGTCGGTGTTCTTCCCGAGCAAATTGCCGGCGCTCAAGCATGCCAGGGGGCATGCGTACTATCTCTATCAGTCACCTGACGACCAAATCTGCCGGATGCACTTTGCAAAAACGGCCAAGACGAAATTGTCGGCCAAGCGCGCCCGGGTGAAGCTTGTTGAATACTCGGGTGGCCACGGGTGGCACGGCGACGTGTTCGGGAGCATTCGGACGGGGATCAAGTGGCTTGAAAAGAATGCCGGCAAGGCGCCGCCGAAGGCGGACGCTTCGAATGGTGAGAAGAAGAAAAAGGGCAAAACGCCACAGGGGGATCAGGACTCCGACGGCTCGAAAACGAAGAACCTGATCGAGAACGGTGGATTCGAACACGGCGTCGATGGCTGGATGATTCTGAACAACTCCGGTCGCGCGGAGATTTCCGTGACGAAGGATCACGCGTCACAAGGAAAACACTCGCTTCATATCAAGAAGGCGGGCGGCATGCCGATGGATGTCGTCCGACTGAATATCGATTCACTGCCGAAGGCCGGCCGTGTTCGCGTCAGCGCCATGGTCCGCAGCGAGGAAGCGGTGAATTCTTTTTTCAAATTCTTCATCTACGACGGGGCCGGGGAATCGTTGACGAATGACGTCGATGTGGCCCGGGTGACAGGCACCGGCGATTGGAAGCGGATCGAGAAAACGTTCAGGTTGCCGAAAGACTCCCGGTCGGCCGCCGTGATGTTCGTGATGGTCATGGGCGGCGAGGTCTGGCTGGACGACATTCGGGTGGAGGAGGTCGGGCGGTAATCGAGTGGGCCGGGCCCGAACCGCGTACTTCCGCCGCCCGCCCCCGTCAGCGAATTGGCCCGTGTCGATTCCGAATCACACGGCTGCCAGCGGCCTGTCTTTGTGGTCGGCCACGCGCCCGGCCGTACCGGCGGTCTTTGCAAAATTGCAGCGCAAACTCCTTGAGATTTTGATTGATTCGGAGGATGAGGCTCGGCATGATTTCGGCATCGACCAGCCGATGAGGGGGGCGGAGGCGGCCGGTCGCCATGTCTTGACACAATCTTCTTCATGTCGCTGAAGCGACAGCCGAGTGGACCATCTCAAGGAGTGACGTGCATGGCAAGTCGTATTGATCATTGTCTAAGCAGTTCACGGAAGAACTCTCAAGGCGCGGTCGCGATCGCGGCGGCGCTCTGTACGTCGATGGGGTGGATCGCCTCGGCGACCGCGGCGCCGCCTTCGGGCTACTACAATGGTGTCGATGCACGCACGTCGACCGCCATGCGCTCGACGGTGCACGATACGATCGACGATCACACGCGATATCCCTACACCTCTTCCGCGACCGACACGTGGGACATTCTTGATCTCGCCCAGGAGAATCCTTCGAACAGCACCAGGATTCTGGACGTCTACAGGAACGCCTCCTATACGAAGGCCGGCGGCGGCAACAGCTTCTACAACCGGGAGCACGCGTGGCCGAAGTCGTACGGCTTTCCGAACGACGGGAGCACGAACTATCCCTATACGGACTGCCACCACTTGTTTCTCGGCGACAGCAGCTACAACTCGTCGCGCGGCAACAAGCCGTACAACACGTGCAGCGGCAGTTGCACAGAGAAACCGACGGATTCCAACAACGGCCAGGGGGGCGGCAGCGGCACCTATCTCGGCAATTCCAACTGGACATCGGGCAGCGGCTCGACGGGGACGTGGGAGACCTGGATCGGCCGCCGGGGAGATGTGGCGCGGGCGCTGCTCTACATGGATGTTCGCTACGAAGGCGGCACCCACGGCGTCACAGGCGCTGCAGAGCCCGATCTGATTCTGACGAATAACGCGAGCCTCATCGTGGCAAATTCGTCGCAGAACCTGAGCACCGCCTACATGGGCATGCTTTCAGTGCTCCTCCAGTGGCACAAGGACGACCCGGTGGACAGCTTCGAAGAGTCCCGCCACGAGACGGTCGCGTTCTATCAAGGTAATCGCAATCCGTTCATCGATCACCCGGAGTGGGTCGATTGCATCTTCTCCGGCGTCTGCGCGAAGCCCTGGATCAACGAATTTCACTATGACAACAGCGGCGCCGACGTCGGCGAATTCGTCGAGATCGCGGGCTACGCCGGCACGGATCTGACGGGCTGGAAGATCTACGGTTACGACGGCGACACGGGAACCTATTACAAGACGGTGACGCTCTCGGGGACCATTCCCGATCATGGCAACTGCATGGGCGTCGTCAGCGCGACGTTTTCGTCGATGCAGAACGGCCCCGACGGCCTGGCGCTGGTCGATGGCTCGGGCGCCGTCGTGCAGTTCATCAGTTACGAGGGCGCGTTCGCGGCCACCGACGGCCCCGCGAACGGCTCGACCAGTATCGATGTCGGCGTCAGCGAAACGGGCTCCACGCCCGTGGGCTACTCGCTTCGCGTAACGGGTACCGGCGATCACAAGTCGCTGTTTGCCTGGCAGTCGCCGGCGTCGGCCACGAGCGGGTCTGCGAACACCGGCCAGACGCTCTCGGGTCATTGCGCGGGCGGCGGCGGCGGTTCGCCGGTGATGTGGATCAATGAGCTTCATTACGACAACGCCGGCACCGATTCAAATGAGTTCGTCGAAGTGGCCGGCACAGCGGGTACGAATCTGTCGGGGTGGAAGCTGGTGCCATACAACGGCTCCAACGGGGCGCAGTATTCGTCCACGAATTTGTCCGGGACGATTCCGAACGAGCAGAACGGGTTCGGCACGCTGGCGTTTTCGATCAGCGGATTGCAGAACGGCGCGCCGGACGGCGTGGCGCTCATCGACGGCAGCGGCGCCGTCGTTCAGTTCCTCAGCTACGAGGGATCGTTCACCGCGACCGACGGTCCGGCCAACGGCGTGACTTCGACGGATATCGGCGTGAGCGAGAGCGATTCAACGCCGGTCGGCCATTCGCTCCAGCTCTCGGGCACCGGCGGCACGTATTCCAGTTTCACCTGGCAGTCGGCGGCCGCCCATACGAGCGGTTCGAAGAATACCGGGCAGACGCTGCAGTAAGGTGTGCCCGGCGGTGCGCAGCCAGCCCGCGGCGATAAGGGCATCGCGATCCATCAAACCGGGACATGGCCATGAAAAACAGGGCGGCCGACGGATTGTCCGTCGGCCGCCCTGTTTCGTTGATGAACAGTCCCGTGCGTGCAAGGTAATTCGACGCGGGTTCTGGTGAATACGGCGTGGGCCGGACAACCGTCAGGGTGTCAACAGTGCCGCCACGAGTCCCGGCACGTCGGCATCGGAGAGCACCGCGTCGTTACTGAAGTCGCCGTGGCAGATCTCAAGCGAGGTCGGCGCGCCGATGACGGCCGCCGCGAAACTCAGGATGTCACGGCCATCGACGAAACCGTCGGCATTCACATCACCGTCGGCGCCGGGGCACGGCGCATCACACACCAGCGAGGCGATACGGAAACCGTCGATCCCCGCTTCAACGATGGCGCCCGGGTTGATGTCGGCTGCCGTGAAGCGGATTCGCATATTTGCGGTGAGCGCGACGCCGAGCGTGGTGAGTTCGGCGGACTCGATCCGCTCCGCATGCCAGGTGAGCCCGCCGTCGGACGTGTAACTTCGCACCGTCGTCCAGGGCCCGGCCGTGCCGTTGCTGCTGACTTCGACGAAGAGCCCATCTCCGGCGGAGACCGTGGTCAGCTTAATGAAGTAAAGGTACTCAAGTCGCGTTGGCGCGGGAATCATGCTGAACGCGGAGGAGGTCAGTCGTACAGAACCGCCGTCGACGTCGGTGTTGCCTGGCGCATTTTCGGTCAGCCAGCACTGGCCGCTGCCGTCGCCATCAGAGGCGGGATCGTAGTCCCAGGCCGGATCATTGACCGGCACGCCGCGCTGCCATGCGCCGGCCGAGGCGCCGAGAACGGTCGCCGTCCAGCCGGTATCCGCCTCAAAGTCATCGTACGAATTCGTCGCATCGCCAAACGCACTGATCGTCTGGATCGTGTTCTCCAGCGGACTGAAGAACGTGTCACCCAGATCATTTTGCGCGCTGACGTAGTATGCCACGGTTCCGCCGCAGACCGACGGTCCGATGAACGCTTCATACTCGTCGCCCCCGACACTTGTCATGGGGACATCGACGACTCCGCCGCCGACATCGTAATGTAGCGTCACGCTGCCCGGCTCAATGGCGGTGTTTCCGCAGCCGGCCGGCTGGACCGAGGCGCGAATGGCCGTGGAGCCGTCGGGGGCGACGAAGGTCGGGTGCCCCAGGGGGTACTCAATCTGCAGGGTCTGGTTGGCCTTGCTGATGTCGAGCACAAACAGGCCGCGTTCCAGATCAGAGACGATGACGGTTCCGCTCGGGAAATACGGATAGTTGCTCCATGCGCCGTTGAATTGGGCGGAATCGCTTCCCGGGTAGGTATCAAAGAAGGCGATCTCCGTCGGCGCCGTTGGGTTCTCGGCGCAAAAGATTCTCAGGCCGCTTCGGTAGTTTGCCTCAAGGATGTAGTCGCCGAGCGTGTAAAGGTTGTGGCCGATGGCGGTGGAGGGTGCGTCGAATGTCGACACGACGGCGGGGGCGCTAAAGCTGTTATCGACGAGAAACTGGGTATCGACCACGATGGTTCGCGTGTTGATGCCGTAGTTGCCCTCGTCCAGTTCGTCGTTGACATAGGCGTAGCGGCGATCGGGCGTGAGCCAGAGCTGATGGGAATAGCCCGGATTGGTCCAGAAGATGCGCTGCGGATAGATGTTGATGATGTTCTGCTTGTCGGTCACATCGAGAAAATCGAGGCCGGTCTGCGACTGGCCGCCGTTGAAGCCGGTGCAGCAGATGGCGATTTCCCGTCCTGCGTAGGGGCCGGTCGTGAAGTTGACCACCTGGCAGTCGTGAACGTAGCGATCACTCCATTGACCCACGAACGCGGGTGCGGCCGGATTGGCAAGGCTGTAGATGCGAAGGCCGTTGTTTCCGCCGCCGCAACGGTAGAGATAGCCGCTCTGTTCGTTGATGATGACGTTGTGCGTTGCGTTGGTGGGAATCGTTCCGTCGGTGGTGACGGTGTTGGCGAGCGTGACCCGATTGGTGACGCCGTCGATGTTCGACAGGTCAATGACCTGAATGCCGCCGCCGCCCTCGGTCACGGAGTAGGCGTAGTTCTGGTAGACCTTGATGTCGCGCCAAAGGCTGTTGTTGCCGTCGATGTAGCCGACGTACTGGGCGTTCGCCGGGTTTGTCACCTCGACAAATGCGGTGCCGGACCAGAGCCCCATGATGGCATACTCGCGCCCCGACGGCGAGGTGTATCCCCAGCAGTCATTCCCGCTGTCCTGGGCCTGGCCGGTGAGTGTGGCCAGATCCGTCAGCGTGATCCAACTTTTGAGCTCGACGCCCTTGGCGGCAAACGTCGGCCCGCCGCGCATCGGGCCGCCGACAACGGGGCCGTCGATCGCCTGGCGGTAGCTCGGTCCAACGTAGGCCGGCTCACGGTCGCGAAGCTTGGGATCATCGGGATGGGCAAACAGGGTGGAAGCGGTACAAAGACAGAGTGCAACTGCAATAGGCAATTTCATGAAAGAGTTTCCTCGCC
>CALLKH010000601.1 GCA_938008425.1 uncultured Planctomycetaceae bacterium
GGAATTCAGATTCTGAACGGCGTACTCGTAATGGTATCGCCCGCCGCCGATATCCGTGGCCTTGGATCCGATGATGTACAACCCGTCCGACGCGACCTGAATGTCCGTCTCGGTGACGGTCGGATCGGTGTCACGCCAGGCGCGAATGCCGCTCTGGGCGCGCTGCGTACTGCCCGACAATGTGAACGTTCGATCGTTACCGGTGCCCGTGACCAGCACTCGGCGATACGACGCATTGTTGTTCTGGTTGCCGCTCGCGGCGTCGTCGGCCGTGACGTATTGGCCCTCGACGAAGTAAAGCGCGTCCGGGTCGGTCAGGTCGCTCAAGTGAACCTGAAGACGGCGGGCGATCGTTCCGCTGAACGAAGGATTGGTGACGGGATGAATGTGAACGCCGGTGGTCGGATTGACCTGCCACTTGGGTCCGTGCCCGGACTGGCCGGCGTTCCGGCTCGCCGAGTAGGGGTCCGAACAGCCGACACCCAGCGCAAGATCGCCGGGCTGCGGCGAACAACTGCAGCAGACCGTGCCCTGGAGAGCGAAGAATCCGTGCTTGAGCCAGGCCTGGCCAATGTGCTCAAACTTACCATTGCTCAGTCGAAAGAAATTCTGGCCGATGACGGGGTGTGCGTTGCTGCCGCCTTCATCAACCCAGCTCAAGGGCGTGGTTCCGATGTTGCAGGAGGTCGTTCCGACCGAGAAGGCATCGACAAAGTCAGGATTCTGGGTCGTCCCGACATTCACCGCGGTCACCTGAAAGGCGCTGTTTCCGCTGTTCCCGACCAGGTCGCCGACGATCACGTCGGGGCCGGGATTTCCACCGCACGACCAAGTCGGCCCGCCGCGCGGCGCGCCCCCATTGCCGCTTTCGCCATCAGACGCATCGTCGTGAACGATGTGGACCGGTTCGGTCTCTTCAGCGGAATCCGAAGTGCCGCCGGAGGCCAGCGTGACCTCAGACGAAAGCGAACCGATCACCAGCCCGGCCAGCTCATCGCGGCCGAGCGAGGCGGCCAATGCGGCGGAGATTCGAACCTCCGATGCCCGCACCTTGAATCGCTGCGTTGTCTGATCCCACGCGACGCGGGCGCCGGGAAACTCCAGCGAGCCATCGGAGAGAACCACGACGAGCCCCCCGCCCTGCGCATCGCCGCGCCGAATCTCAAGCGCGCCGAGCTTGACCGTGCGTTCTCCCAGTGACAACCGAAGTCCGCTGTCATGCGCAAGATCGAAATCCACCGGCGACTGGGTGCCGCCCGTCATCGCGATCGAAGTCATGCGGCTCGAAGCGCTCACCGCAATGTTGATTTGTGCGGTCGCCGAGTCGTCGTTCACGACGGCCTGGTCGTTCGCCAAGACGCTCAGGCCCGACTCCGAGATCAGGCCCTGGTTCAGCGTCAGCGTGGTGACGCCGTCAACGGCGTTCCAGGTCGTTTCGGCCGCCCGGGCTGTTGAGAGACAGAGCGTCAAGCCCACGAGGGAGAATGAGTACCTACAAAGCCGTTGCATGAATTGCCTCCGTCCTTTCGGGACATGGGACCAGGATCTCGCCGGGATCGAAACGCGGACACGTTTGGGAGTGAGTCTCCATCGATGCGGGGTCGGCGCAAGGAGGGAGCAAACTGTGTCAGAAGTTGTCAGGGATGGAAGCGTGCGCGAGAATCAATCAAGCACGAGATGTGCTCAGAAGACTACCCACCTTCCTTCGCCATCCTACCTGACCCATTTATACTGGACTGACGCCGCGAATTCAATTCTTACACGCTCCGGTGTTTCCTTAATCCCGCGCCGTCAAGTGTCCCAAAAGACCTCGATTGCGGCTGGTCCAGTCCTGACCGAGACAACGAAGAGCCCCTCAAATTGGATTGTTATCGCCTGGAAGGACGACTCGGGGAAAATGACTCAATCAGTGAAAACGGCGGCGATCCAGTGGTCCCGAAGCCTGGGTTACGGCGCCGGGGTGGAAGCAGGCTTTGTGGCGGGGCCGGCCGGGTCCGCATCGTCAAGCTTCCAGCCATAGCCCATCGAACCGGAGAACGGGCCTTCATAGATCAGCGCCCCGTTCAGCACCACCTTGATGGGCTCGCCGATTTTCAATGGGCGCTCTTCGCACGTGATCGACCACGCTGCGACGTCCTGAGTTTCAAGTGTGATCGTCTTGTCGTCGCTGATCTCGGCGCGAATTCGAGCCTTGCCCACCGCTCCCTTTTCGGGACGAACCGTCAACCACCAGACCCGCGCAAGCGGACCCGCGATGCGATAGTCAATCTTCTTCGGCGCGTTTTCCCGTCGCTGCTCCAGCAACCATCGATAGAGCGACTTCTTGCCGTACGCCCGATCCCAGATCTTGTGGCCGCCCTTCGGGTATTCCGTGTACTTCGGCGCTGCGCCGTGCTTTCGAAGTTCCGCAACGGCCTGCCGCGAACCGGCCACCGGAACATTCGGGTCGTCTTCGCCGTGAAAGGCCCAAACGGGCATGTGGGTGATGTTGGAGAGAAAGTCATTCGGCGCCATGCCGCACACCGGAACGACGGCCGCGAACAGGTCCGGCTGAATGCATGCGATTTCCCATGCGCCGAATCCACCCATGGAGAGCCCCGTCAAATACACCCGGTCGCGATCGGTGCTGTATTCGTTCATCACGGAGTCGAGAATGGACAGCACGGCCGCGCCGTTGCGCCCGCGAAACCATCGCGTGGGAACCTGCGGCATCACCACGACGAAGGGAAACGAGTCGGGATGTTCGCGAATGTAGCGAGGAAGGCCAATGTTGGTGTGTCGAACATTATCCGTGCCGACCTCGCCGCTTCCGTGAAGGAACAGTATGACCGGCCACTTGTGCTCCGGGGCGTTGTCGTACTGCGGCGGCAGATAGACCACGTACTTCCACTCACTGCCATCCGACAGCTTGAGCGTTTTCGGAAAGAACCTGGGCGGATAGTTGACCGACGGGGTCGCTTGTGCAGCGCCTTCATCTCCGACAAGCCCGAGCGGAGCGACGAGGGCAAACGCAAACAAGGATGAAATGATCAGGCATCGCTTCAGCGCCGCACCCTCCGTGGTTCTCGCGAGAACAACCACCATCGCGAGCATTCTAGCCCAGGAACGACGCAACCGCCGACGAATCGACGGTCGCGTTGTTACCAGTCATACCATTTGAAACTGTTCGCGGTTCGATCTCGTTTCGATTCAATCAGGGAGACGTTCGCGTAAAGATGATGAACTGGTCCGACGCGAGTCCGACCCGATCGAGCGGCGCGAGGATGTCGAGACGCCCGTCCGCGTTGACATCCGTGAACGCGCACCGTCCGATGTCCGCGACGGGCTCTGTCGCGAGAATTGAAAAACCGAGCCAGAAATCGAGGATTTCCGTTCCCGGCTGGAATCCGACCATGTTGCCGCTCGCCGTGACGAATGCATCAAGCTGCCCGTCGAGGTTGAGATCGACGAGTTGAAGCTGGTTGATCGTCACGCCGGTCTGAAGCTGTCCGAGATTGAACACGCGCCAGGGAAAAGTCTGCACCGCCACGCGCGCGGGGCCGGGATTTTCAAACCACTGAATAAGTCCCAGCGCCGCATGCGCCGCCGCGACATCGATATCGCCGTCGCCGTCAATGTCGCCGGCCGCGATGACATCGCCGCCCTGGTTGTCCGGATCGGCCTCAGCCTGCTGACCGAGAAAATGTTCGGCCCAGTTTCCGGTAGCCACCGCCGCCGCACCGGACTCCACGAGCGGGTTCTGGAGCCAGCGGATGTTGAATGTCCTCGCCGTGGGAAAGGACCCGATTACGTCGAGATCGCCGTCACCATCGAGATCAACAACCTCAATGGACGTCACCACATTCACGTCGCCGGTGATCGGTGCGGCCGCCTGAGTCCATGCCGCGCCATTACGCGCCGCAGCGCCGCCTGGATTCAGGAACAGTCGAATGACGTCCGTGTCATTGGTCTCGTTCGAGGCCAGCACGATGTCGGGCAGATTGTCGCCGTTCATATCCACCACGGCGAAGTCGGTCATTCCCTTGCCCTCGCCTGGAAGATTGAACGTCTCCGTAATGGTGACCTGCACCCAGTCGAGGTCATCCGCCGGGTCGTCGGGAGCGAAGAGCAACGTGACTGCGCCGCGAATGCTGGCCCCCATGACGGGAACGAATCCGGTGTCGTTGACGAGCACAGCAACGTCGGGATTGCCGTCGCCGTCGAGATCGCGAGCGCTGAGATCGATCATCCGCGCGATCGGCCCGCCGCCGGCGACCGTGAACGTATTGAATTCCACGCCGGCCGCCGCCGTGCGAAGGCTCACCTGGATGGGCTGATTCTCGTTGGAACCCGAGACGATGTCTTCGCGGCCGTCACCATCCATGTCGGCCACCACGATCACCTTCGCGCCGCTGGTGGCTTCGAATCGCGGATCCAGCTGGCCTGTGGAAAACGTCGGTGCGGTAATGGTCTGCTGTTGATTGTTGTCCACGACGCCCGACGATCGGGGACCGAAGAGTCCGCCGGGGCCGAAAAGGGAAAACAGCTCCGCGCAGCCGGTTGAACTGCAAAGCAGGAAAGCCGCCACGGGAAACTGAACCAGCATCTTTCGCATGTTCATGCGAAGCTCCTCGACAAAAGTCACATGAATACCTTGGGGCGAGCGCGATCAGCCGCCGCGCACGGATCGTCGCATCGCACGGCCGCCCTGGCGGGGTCGTGCGGCGCGATCGAAATCCCCATGTGCATCAAGGAGGGAAACGAGGATCAACTGCCGCCGACGGCCTTCGCCGATGACGCCCCATCCGCGGACCCTTCCAGATACACATCCTCCATATCGGTATCGTTCAGGTCGCGTCGCATGATGAAATATACAATTGTGCCCGAGGCGTAGAAGAAAGAGACGGCAAAAGCGGCCACTACGCCCCATAACACCCAGATCCAGGCCCGTATGAAGCTTCGACCGTAGCTGGATGGAAACCGAAGCGTCTCCCCTTCGAAGGTGCCGATGAACGGCCGGCCGTCGCCCGGCTGCGGCGGCTGCCACATGGCGGAGAGCTTGTCCTGAGCACTCACATTCTTCCCCGCGGCATCGAGGGCATAGGCGTCGCCCCAGTTCATGGAGGAGCCGAGGAACGTCCCCGCAAGCCAGAGCGAAAGGGCCAGGAACACCTTCAGGATGAGAATGCAGACCGCGCCATAGATGCCGGCCCCGAACAGGCAGACGGCGTACTTCCAGGGCTTCCCCAGCACGAAGCCGATGGTCTGCGAGAACGCCTCCCAGGGATCGAGATCATCGACCGCAATCGAAGGCGTGAGAATGGGCGCCGTCAGCAGAAAAAGGATCGCGCAGAAGCCGGCGAGAATGCCGAGCACGATCACGATGGGAAACGCAATGCCCACAAGAATCTCGACCGCCGGAATGGCGCCGACCAGTCCGATCAACCACAGCACGAGCCCGATGAGCAGAATCACCGCCGGAAAGACCAGCGGCGCCAGAACGAAGTTCATGAGTCGGGCGCGGGAGAACTCCGATGCGTCGCGAAATGAAATCGGATCGCGCCTGGCGAATTGCATCGCGACCGCCCGTGCCACCGCGCCGCCGCTGTGACCCCAGATGATGAATCCCATCGTGGCAAAAAGGACACCGTAGACGGGGTGCACCGCGAAGAGCCAGACGATCGCGGAAAAGGCGAATGCGAGCACTGCGTACAGGCCGTCGAAGCTCGGAGTCACCAACGCTTCAGTCGCGGCATTCGCCGCGAGCCGCGCGTGATTCAACAGGAGCGCGAAGACGCCGATCGAACCCGTTTTTTCTGAATCCTGCAACAAGCCCGAGACATCGACGGCGGGCCCCCGTTCGAGACGATACTTCTGGAGCTCGTTCAGCCCATTGGCATAGACCACGGGGCGCGAAGAACTGGGCCAGACCCAATCCAATGCAAACCCCGCCAGGCACGTCAGAGCCACGCCAACAAAAGCGGCCCGAAGTGCCGTGAAATTCACCGCAAGGTGAAGCGCCTCAAAAAGCCTGGTAAACCCTGTTCGCTCGATCCAACTTGTAGATTCTGAGCTCTGGACTGGCGGCTGGCCCGCCCCCTCCGGCTGAGTCATGAAACGCTCTCCTTTTTGCGGCCGATCTTCGGAACACTTCGAATTGGGGTGAATCATACCCGCTTCGATGGAACTCGCACGCCATTCGATCGAATCCGGGGGAATTTACCCTATCGCAGACGCGCATCCCCCCGGAACCGGGTGTCGACTGGATGATCGACACCGCCGGGTTTCCTTAGCGGTCTAAAGTACTGTGAGGAATTTCGGACGCCGTCAGTCCTTGGCCTTTGTGGACTTTCTGACGGCGGAATCTGGCTTGGAGGATTTCGTGGCTGATTCGCTATTCGGCTTCGATCCGCCCTTGGTCTCGGATTTCGAGGTCGCCGAGGTTGAGGATTCCGAAGTGGACGATGAATCCGGTTTTGAGCCGCCGTCGGCCTTGGCCGCGTTCTTGTAGCTATCGCTTCGGTAGTCGGTCTGGTAGAAGCCGGAGCCCTTGAAGATGACCGCGCCGCCGGTGCCGATCAGTCGGCGAACGGGCCGCTTCTCACCGCACGACTCGCAGACCGTCTTTCGCAGCGGGGCCGCCTTGATCGATTGAAATACATCGAAAACGGTTCCGCAGGCCGTGCACTGGTATTCATACGTGGGCATGATCGTTCTTCCAAAGCGGATCGCCGAAAACAGCGATCAGTTCATCGATCCTGATCCATCCGGCGAGGCGGCGTCGCCGCCCCCTGCCGGCTCACTCGCCGATGCCTCGTCCCCGGGCCGTGCCGATACCACCACTTTCGCGTGGCGAAGCACGCGTTGGTGCAGTGTGTAGCCGCGTTCGTATTCCGCGCACACCGTCCCGGCGGGCAACTCGGATTTCGCATCCTGAATCATCGCCTCGTGGAGTTCGGGATTGAACCGCCGGCCCACGGACTCTATCGGCTCGATGTGATTCTGCCGCAATACGACGACAAACTGGTCGCGGAGCAGCTTTACGCCCTCTGCGATCGGATCCGATCGGCCGGCCTCGTCGATGCTCTGAATTGTCCGCTCAAGGCCGTCGAGAATCGGCAGGATTCCCTTGGCGAGCGTACGCGGCGCCTGCTGAATATCCGTTCGATGTTGCTGGGACAGGCGCTTGGCGATATTGGCGCATTCGGCCTGTGAGCGAAGAAGCTTGTCCTGAAGTTCGTCGCGCTGGCGACGGGCGTCCGCAAGCGCCTGCTCCGGTGACGGATCGGCGGCCGCCTGGCCGGCGGATGCATTGGCGTCCCCGGCCGACTCCGCCGATATCACCAGCTCCTCGTCTCCGACCGGGCCTTCCGAGAAGGCGTCCTGTTCAACTGTGGGCTTCTTCTGGCTCATTTTCAACTTCGTACGGTTCTTGTTGCGTTCGGCGGCAAACAGCCGGCCGCGACCGGGTGTCCCCGATCAGTCCCGGAGCGGGCAACGGCGTCAGGCGCGACGTTTAACCGCCCTTTCCCTCGAAAAAATCCTTCAACTTGTCGAAGAAACCGCGACTCTCGGGGAGCACGCGAGCATCTTCAGTCTCCGCGAACTCACGGAGTAGTGCCTCCTGCTTGGCATTCAATTTTCGCGGCACCTCGACCAGGACGCGAACAACCTGCTCGCCGAGGCGGCCGTTGCGCATGTCCGGCAGACCCAGCCGCGGCAGGCGAACAAGTTCCCCGTGCTGCGTGCCGGCAGGAATGCGAACCGTTTCACGCCCCTTGAGCGTCGGCACTTCGATCTCGGCCCCGAGCGCGGCCTGCGTGAAGCTGATCGGCAATTCACACAGCAGGTCGTTGCCATGCCGCTGGAGGAACGGATGCGGCTTGACGTGCACGTAGCAGTGCAGATCGCCGCGCGTCGTGCCGTCGTCGCCGGGCTCGCCCTCGCCGCGCAGGCGAATCGCCTGGCCGTCATGAATGCCGGCTGGAATCTTGACCGTCACCACGCGCCGTTTCGGCATGCGGCCCGATCCCTTGCACGACTTGCATGCCTTGGTGATCGTCTTGCCGCGGCCGTGGCACGCCGGGCAGGCCGTCACGATGCGGGTCGAGAAAAAGCCGCCGCCCGACGTTCGCTCCACCTGGCCGTAGCCGCCGCAGGTGTCGCAGACCACCACCTTGCTGCCGGGCTCTGCGCCCTTGCCGGCACAGTGGTCGCAGAAATCGTTGCGAGAGAATTCGATCTGGCGTTCGGCGTCGCGGGCGACTTCGTCGAGCGAGACCATCACCTCGGTCTGAAGATCCACGCCGCGCGAGGCGCGATGGCCGCCGCCGCCGAAGATGTCGCCGAAGATATCGCCGAACACGCTGAAGATGTCGTCCGGCCGCATACGTGAGAAATCGTGCCCCGCAGTGCCGCTGAGACCGGCATGGCCGTAGCGATCATACCGGCCGCGTCGCTCGTGATCCGAGAGCACCTCGTAGGCCTCCGAGGCCTCCTTGAAGCGTACCTCGGACTCCTTGTCGCCGGCGCTGCGATCCGGGTGATATTTCATCGCGGCCTGTCGATAGGCGCGCTTGATCTCATCGGGGGAGGCTTCGCGGCCGACTCCGAGGACTTCGTAATAGTCTCGTTTCTCCGCCACAGGCATCGGGTCTTTCAATCTCTCGTTCGAACGGCCGCGTCCGAAGCGCCGCATTGATCAGCACGAAGGCGAATCGCGATGTACATCATTCCGCGAGCCGCCCGTCAGAGGCAATTCCTCAACCGCGTATTTGAAAACGGCATCGAGGCGGAGCGTGCTCCGGCCTCGATGCCGTGAAACAAACTCACTATCTCTTATCGGATCGAGCCGGGGATCGCGTGATCCTCGTCTTTGTCTTTCAGCTCGGTCACCATGACATTGCTCATGAGAAGCGTGCCGGCAACGCTGGCGGCGTTCTGAAGCGCCGACCGGACGACCTTAGCGGGGTCGATGATGCCGGCCTTGACCATGTCACAGAACTCGTCGCGGCGGGCGTCGTATCCGAAATTGCCCTTGCCTTCGAGGATTTCGTCGACCACCACCGCGCCATCCTTGCCGCTGTTCTGGGCAATCTGGCGGGTCGGGTAGCGCAGAGCCCGGGCGACAATCATCATGCCGGTCTGCTCGTCGCCATCGTTCTTCTTCGCCGCACTCGTGATCGGCTCGATGCACCGGAGCAGCGCAACGCCGCCGCCGGGAACCACGCCCTCTTCCACGGCCGCTCGCGTGGCGTGGAATGCATCGTCCACGAGGTCCTTGCGTTCCTTGACCTCAATCTCGGTTGCGCCGCCGACGCGAATGACCGCGACGCCGCCCGTCAACTTCGCGAGACGCTCCTGGAGCTTCTCGCGATCGTAGTCGCTGGTGGTCTTTTCGATTTGGGCGCGAATCTGGCTCGCGCGGGCGGTGACGTCCGACTTCTTGCCGACGCCCTGGATGATCGTCGTGTTTTCCTTCTCGATGACGATCTTCTTGGCGCGGCCGAGCTGGGCGAGTTCGACGGACTCAAGCTTGAGACCGCGGTCCTCGCTGATGAACTCGCCGCCGACGAGGATGGCGATGTCTTCAAGCATGGCCTTGCGGCGGTCGCCGAAGCCCGGCGCCTTGACCGCACAGACCTTGAGAATCCCGCGAAGGCGGTTCACGACGAGCGCCGCGAGGGCCTCGCCCTCCAGCTCCTCGGCGATGATGAGCAGCGGCTTAGACGACGCCACCACCTTCTCGAGCAGCGGAACGAGGTCCCGCACGCTGCTGATCTTCTTCTCATAGATGAGCACGTACGCATCTTCGAGCACGCACCGCATTTCGGTCGTGTCGGTGATGAAGTACGGCGAGACGTAGCCCTTGTCGAACTGCATGCCCTCTACGACCTTCTTCTCGGTGTCGCGGCTCTTGCCTTCTTCAATGGTGACGACGCCTTCCTTGCCGACCTGGTCCATGGCCTCGGCGAGGAGCTTGCCGATCTCGGCATCGCCATTCGCGCTGACCGTGCCGAT
>CALLKH010000602.1 GCA_938008425.1 uncultured Planctomycetaceae bacterium
CCTTTCGCGATTCCTCCCAATCGCCAGATCGCCAAATCGCCAAATCCATCGGACCCTTTTGACCTTTCCCCTCCTCCCCCTAGAATCGCCCCCTGCGGACGGGAAAGCCTGCCCGCGGATCGGCTTCGAAGACACAAAAAGACAGCATCGAGGACTGCACCATGGTTGTTGGGGAACTCACGCAGGAAGTGGACTTGGTCGTCATCGGCGGCGGGCCCGGCGGGTACGTCGCGGCGCTGGCGGCCGCGGACAACGGCATTCAGACCGCGGTCATCGAGGAGGCCAAGATCCCCGGCGGCGTCTGCCTCCGCGAGGGGTGCATCCCCAGCAAGGCCCTGCTTCACGTCGGCAAGATCATCGACGAAATCGACCACGCCGAGACCTTCGGCATCACCGCCAAAAGGACCGGCGTCGATGTCGAAAAGCTGCGAAGCTGGAAGAACGGCGTCATCCGAAAGCTCGGCGGCGGCGTGCAGTCGCTCCTGAAGGGCCGCAAGGTCGACTACTTCAACGGTACCGCCGCGTTTGAAGGCTCCAACATCATCCGCGTCGAAGGCGCCGACACCACCCGCATCAAGTTCCGCCACGCCATCATCGCCACCGGCTCGTCGGCCAAGATGCTGCCCGAGTCGGTCCTGCCGCGCGAGCTCTGCTGGAACGCGGCCGACGCGCTGGAACTCTCCGAGATTCCCAAGCGGCTGCTCATCATCGGCGGCGGCTACATCGGCCTCGAAATCGGCCAGGTCTATGCCGCCCTCGGCAGCGAAGTGACCGTGGTCGAGGCGCTCGACGGCGTGCTGACCGGGCTCGATCCCGAACTCGCCAAGCCGCTGCTCTCCAGGCTCAACAAGCAGATGAAGGCGATCCATGTCAAGACGTCGTTCAAGGGCGCGAAGAAGAAGGGCAACGAAATCTCGGTAACCTACGCGGTCGACGGCAAGGAGACCACCGAGTCGTTCGACAAGATTCTCGTCAGCGTCGGCCGCAAGCCGCGCACCGAGGGGCTGGGGCTCGAACACACCAAGGTGACGCTCACCGATCGCGGTTTCATCCAGGTCGATAAGCAGTTCCGCACGACTGACAAGAAGATCTTCGCCATCGGCGATGTCGCGGGCGACCCCATGCTCGCCCACAAGGCCTCGCGCGAAGCGAAGATTGTCGCCAACGTGCTGGCCGGCAAGAACGACGAGTGGGACAACGTGACCATTCCGGCCGTCGTGTACACCGACCCGGAGGTGGCGTGGTGCGGCGTGACCGAGGCCGAGGCCAAGGCGAAGAAGCTCGACTTCTCGGTGAAGAAGTTCCCCTGGGCCGGCAGCGGCCGGGCGGTCTCCATGGCGCGCACCGAGGGCCTGACCAAGCTGATCTTTGACAACAAGACGCAGCGCCTCATCGGCATGGGCATCGTCGGCGCCCACGCGGGCGACCTGCTCATGGAAGGCGTGCTGGCGATGGAGATGGCGGCGGTCGCGGAAGACCTCGCCCTCTCGATTCATCCGCACCCGTCGCTCGGCGAGACGATCATGGAAGCCGCCGAGGCGATGACCGGCCACGCGATCCACGGCTCGCATTGACCGTTTCGGCCGATGCATGGGTGTTGAATCTCGCTGACGGACTGCCCCGCCCGGCCTGCGGATATTGCGTAGGGTGAGATTTAATATTTCGCTCACAAACGGCGAGCCGGGTTCCCGATATGACCTGAAGCATGGATGCTGAAGTCAACATTCGCGACGTGCTCCGGATGGTCCTGGATGCCATCGAAAGCGGGCAGGATCGCCTGACGCTCGACGCGATCGCCAACGCGAGAGAGTCGCTGTCCCGCCCCGAATCCCCCGCCTTGAACCGCACACACTCGCCCCCTGTCGCCGCGCTTCGTCGTCCCGTTCCATGGACATGGAGCCAGCCCCATGGAAATGCATGATCCCACGCCGCTGCGGGGCGCTGTCGTCCTTGAGACCGACGTCAACGGACTCGGCGTGATTCGCAGCCTGGCCGCGCTTCGCCCGAAGTCGCCGCGGATCATCGGCGTCGATTTCTGTCGATCCGTCGGCTTCAAAACCCGACTCTGCCGAATGTCATTCGCCCCGCCGCCTACAGATGGCGACGGCCGGTCGCTGTGCAATCATCTCGTTCAACTCGCGCAGGCCGTCGGCGGTCCGCTCGCCCTGTTTCCCTGCGGCGATCGCACCGTGCGGCTGGTCTGCAGATACCGCGAACAGCTTGCGGCGTATTATCGATTTCTCCTGGACGACCCCGATCGAATTGAATCGCTGATCGACAAGGAACGGTTCGCCCAGCTCGCGGCGTCGGTCGGAACGCTCACGCCAGCCACGGCGGTCATCCCCGCCGCGGTCGGCACGGCCGCCAACTGCGGGCTGCGCTTCCCGCTCGTCGCCAAGCCGACCAATTCACCCGGCGATGATCCGGTCAAGCGGGCGTTCAAGGCGAAGCTCTTCCAATCGGCGGACGAGTGGGATTTGTTCTTCAGCAAATGGACCGCCGGCGGCCGGGTGCTCGTGCAGGAGCAGGTCATCGGCGAGGATCAGGACATTTACTTTTACGGCGGGGCCTGGCGGGCAGGACGCGCGCTCTGCGGCTTCACCGGTCGAAAAATCCGCCAGCACCCGCGCGGCTTCGGATCGACCGTCATGGCCGCCTGTGAGCGGCGCGACGACGTTTTCGAGGCGGCCGAGCAGTTTCTGGCGCGAATTGGTTTTACCGGCCTCTGCGACGTCGAATTCAAGCGGGACGCCCGCGACGGCAAACTTTACCTGATCGAAGTGAATCCCCGGCAGGGTCAGTGGCATCGAATCGGGCGGGCCTGCGGAATCGACCTCCTGCAGGCCGCATACCTCGATCTGGCGGGTATTCGGCGAGAATGGCCGTCTCAGCCTGCGGGGTGTTCCGGATACTGGTCTTATCAGTTTCAGGACGTGGCCCGGTTGGTCGATGATTGGCGCAACGGCAAACGCGGATTGGGAGGCTGGGTTCGCCCCTATTTCTCGCTTCCGCAGGATGGTGTCTTCAACTGGCGGGATCCTCGGCCATGGGCATCGGAATTCGCAAATCTGGTTCGAAGTCGCCTCAGACCGGGGCGAAGCGAATCTCCCCGGCCGATCGACTCGCCGGCCGTGACGACATAGCCACCGCCGCCGACAGAACCGTCTTCTTTAGGGAATCTCCTGAACCTGGAATGCGCGGTGTGCAGGTGCGAGCCTGTCGCTACAATGCCCCGCCCGCGGAAGATTGTCCCCCTGGGGGATCGGTGTGACACTGCTCAGCAAGATCGTCGCCAAATCAACGGATCGCCTCGACCTCATCACCGGTCGAACGCGCTGCCGCTTTGAATCTCAGCGCCAGGCCTTTCACGTTTTCTGTTACCACAGCATTGTGCCGGACGAGTTCGCCGATCGCGGCTGGGTCGCGTCGCAGTCGGTGACAGTGTCGGCCTTTGAGCAGCAGATTGAAATGCTGGCCGAGACGCGGCGCGTCAGGCCGCTGGGCGAGATCATCAAGTTCGCCGGCATGGGCGAGGAGATCGACGGACCGCACATCGCGATCACCTTCGACGACGGTCTCGCCGACAACGTCATGCTGGCGCTGCCCATTCTTCAGAAGCACGGACTGCTCGCGACGTTTTTCCTCACCACCGGCGCCATCGACCGCGGCGACCTGCTCGCGAATGACAAGATTCGAATTCTTCGCGATGCCCGGCAGCGCGGCCGACTGCGGGCCGCGTTGCACCCGGTCTGCGAACGACTGCTGAAGCAACCCGGTTACTACAAACTGACGAGTCTCTCGGAATACGCGTCGCACCTCGACGAACTCTGGGCCACGGCCCAGCATCGCGTCGACGGCGATGCATTGGAATGCTGCCGTATGATGCGATGGGACGAGGCCCGCCTGCTTCGCAGCGCCGGCATGGAACTCGGCGCTCACACGGTAAACCACGTCATCCTCTCGCGCGAGGAGACGGACATTCGGCAGTTCGAAATCGTCGAATCCGTACGGCGCGTCAGGGCGGAGATGCGCCGCGAGTCGATCCCCTTCGCCTTCCCCAACGGCCAGCCTTCCGACTTCGGCGATGCCGATCTCGGCGTACTGCGCGACCTCAACACACCCTACGCCGTCACCACATCGGCCGGCCTCAACATGGCGGGCGGCGACCGGCTTTCGCTCCGACGCCACGGCGTCGGCATTCGCCATCGTGTGGGAGACCTCTGGACCGCACTGGGGCGAACTGAGCCCGCTCTCGCGATTGATTAACGGCGAACGTGGGTTCCACATTCCGGGCATCGGCCGCTTTGATTGCCGGTGAGGTTGTAGCCGCAGGTCGAGCAGAGCGAAGAGTCCATGGCCGCCTCCGCCATGAGCGTCGAAGCGCCCAGCACCCCCACTTCGAGATTGGCCTGCCGCAGCACCTGCGTCGCGGCGCTGTTGAACACCACCAGACCGATCACATTTAACACCGGCAACAGCATGAGCAGGCAGCAAAAGAGGATCTTGTCCTCGGGGTCGCCCATGCCATGAAGCAGCCGGCCGACACCGTACATGAGGGCGAACGTCGGCAGCAATTCCACCCAGGTGATGACGAATCGACCGACCACGAGCGACGGGCCGAAGATGAAGAGCGCCTGGCCCGTCAGCGCGAAAACCGCGGAGATGATCATCCATCGCTGTCCGATGGCGATTCCGCGAAGGTCGTGTTGCATCGAAACAAGCCGATGATCGGGACGGAAATCTCGAAGTGACGCGCCGCAGAAAATACACTTGCCGTCGGGGTCGTCGGAGGCGTGAAAGGTCTGCCGACAGGAGGGACAAGTGTAGTTGGGCATTTCAACCGGGCCTCTCGTCTGTGCGGCGATCGCTGTCGGAACCTTCATTGATTTTAGCACCGACGAGGTGTCGGGGACATTGAACCCGATCAGGATGCAGCCGTCGCGGGAATCGGCTATAAAACCGGCACGCGTGGAAGTTCGACGAGACCCTTGCGGAGAAACCCTTGGCTTATCCCGATCTGAGATCGTTCATCGAGGCGCTGGAGCGGGCGGGGCAGCTCAAGCGCGTTCGGGTTGAAGTGAACCCCGAACTGGAAATCACCGAGATCGCCGACCGCATGTCGAAAGCGCCATGCCCCCCGGGTGGAAAGCCCGCGCCGAAGACTGATCCCGTTCACGGCGCCCTCGGCGGCTACGGCCTCTTGTTCGAGCGCGTGATGGGCAGCCGAATTCCGGTGGCGATCAACCTGTTCGGCAGCTACGAGCGAATGCGCATGGCGCTGGGGTGCGAGAGCTTCGAGGCGCTGGCGGCCAAGGTGCAGAAACTGGTCAAGCCCGAGCCCCCCACCACCCTGCTTGAAAAAGTCAAAATGCTGCCGGAACTCGCCAAGATCGCGAGCTACCCGCCGAAGCGCGTCAAACGCGGCATGTGCCAGGAAGTCGTCCACACGACGGATGCCGACCTGCTGGCATTGCCCATCATCAAGTGCTGGCCGCACGACGGCGGCACGGACGATGAGGTCATACAAAGCCGCGGTGCGCATCCTGCGGTCACATCAACCGCCCCCACCGAGTCGGCCGTGCCCGTTGGTCGCTACATCACCCTCGCCGGTATTTACACGACCGCCCCCGACGGCAGCGAGGCGAACATCGGCATGTATCGCATCCAGGTCACGGGGCCGAAGTCCGCGATCTTTCATTGCCACATGCACCACGACGGCGCCCGTCACCATCGCATGTGGGCGGCGCAGGGCAAGGACATGCCGGTCGCCATCGTCCTCGGCGGCGAAAGCGTACTGCCCTACGCGGCCACCTGCCCCCTGCCGCCTTCGGTGAGTGAACTGCTCTTCGCCGGCTTCTTGAACGACGGCGGCATTCCGCTTGTGCCCGCGAAGACGATCCCGCTCGAGGTGCCCGCGAATGCCGAAATCGTCATCGAGGGATTTGTCAGCGCCCGAGAAACGGCGCGCGAGGGACCCTTCGGCGATCACACCGGTTTCTACAGCCTCGCCGATCAGTTCCCGACGATGCGCGTGACGGCCATCACCCATCGCGAGAATCCGATCTACCCGACGACGATCGTCGGCCTGCCGCCGATGGAAGATTACTGCATGGGCAAGGCGACGGAGCGGGTCTTTCTTCCGCTGCTTCAGATGCTCATCCCGGACATCATCGACTATCACCTGCCGCGCTGGGGCGCGTTTCATAATTTCTCGTTTATCAAGATTCACAAGGAGTATCCGTATCAGGCGCGAAAGGTGGCGAGCAGCATCTGGGGCGCCGGGCAGATGATGTTCACCAAGTTCATCGTCATCGTCGACGAGGATGTGGACGTGCACGACGAGCAGGCGGTGATGTTCATGGTCGGCGCCAACGTCGACCCGCGCCGCGACACCTTCATCGTCGACGGGCCGATGGATATTCTGGATCACGCTGCGCCCTACCTCGGGGCGGGCAGCAAGATCGGCATCGACGCGACGCGAAAAATTCCGGGTGAGGGCGTCGTTCGCGACTGGCCGAAGCTGTTGACGATGTCCGACGAGATTCGCCGTCTGGTCGACGCCCGCTGGAACGAATACGGGTTAAGATAACCGCCATGGATCAGCCGGAACCGAAGAGCCCAAGCGAACCCTTGATTCGACTTTATCCGCCGGGTCCTCCGCCCGGTCCCGCGTCGGCCGGTCGGCCGTTGCCCCAGTTCGTGCTGAAGGACGACGGCAAGGACATCTCCGACGAATTCCTGCTGGTCGCAATTCCGCCGTCGCCGCTGCACATCTGCCCGATCTGCGATTACAACCTGACCGGCCTGAAGCGGCGTCGGTGCCCGGAGTGCGGAGAATTGTTCGAGTTGCACGAGGCCCGCCGCGCCGGCAGCCGCTCCAATCCGCGGATGCGCTCCGATCGAATCGCCATGGGACTCAGCAGCGCGTCACTCGTCACCGGTCTCATTCTCTTCTTCGGCAGCATCGGCGTGGGCTCACTCCTCATGCGCGATGCCCCCGGCTACTGGTCGCTGTGGTTCGTCATCGCCGGCGCCCTTGTGGCCACGTGGGTCATCATGTACCGCGTCTTCTTCGGCCGGCACAGGCCCTACACGATTCTGCTCGCCGGACTCCTCATGGCGACGATCGTGGGCATGATCCTGATCATTGCTAATTAGTCGGTTCGGCCATGCCGACTTGTCTGAACGATTGAATTCAAAACGACCACACCATCGGAATGAGAATGACCGCCGCGATCCACCACAGCGCGTTGAGCGGAATGCCCGCCTTGATGAAGTCCGTGAAACGATAGCCGCCGGGCCCGAAGACCATCATGTGCGTCTGATACCCGATCGGCGATGAGAACGCGGCCGACGCCGCCAGCGCGACCGCCATCACGAAGGGCCGGGAATCAACGCCCAGCCCGTGCGCGGTCGCGACCGCGATGGGAAACATCAGCGCCGCGGCTGCGTTGTTGGTGACGACCTCGGTGAAGAAACTCACCAGCAGATAGATCGCCGCCAGCGCACCGATCGGCCCCAGCCACTCTCCGACCGGGGTGAATGCCTGTGCGACGAATTCCGCCGTTCCTGTCTTCTCGATTGCCTTTGAGATGCCGAATGACGCGGCGATCACGAGCAGGACCTGATACTCAATATACCGCCGCGCGCTCGACGCCGCGACGCATCGCGTCAACACCATGACACCCGCCGCGAGAAACGCGACGAATACGCGCAGGGGATCCAGCCGCCGGCACAGCGCCTCCGACGCGCCGAACACCTTTGCCAGGTCCGGCATCGCCATGAGCGCGATCATCACGAACATGATCAAGAGCGCCATCCGCGCCTTGTCGTGGCGAACCGGCTCGGCGTCGCCGACCTCGCTCACCAGGTAAAAGTCGGGGTTGTTTCGATGGGCGCGGGAGAACCCCGGCGCCGTCTGCATCAGAAGCGTATCCCCCGCCCGCAGCACAATGTCGCCGATCTTCCCCTGCAACCTGACACCGTTTCGATGGACGGCGATCACCGCGGCGTCATAGACGGTTCTGAAATTCGACTCCCGCACGCCGCGCCCGACGAGCGGACTGCTGGCGCTGATGACCGCCTCGCAGAAGCGCCGCCCCGGCAGCATCGCACGCGTGGAACCGTCGGCCGTCGCCGGCACGAGGCCCTTGATCTTCTGAAGATCAACGATGGTCGACACGACGCCGGCGAAGACGAGCCGGTCGCCGTTTTCGAGCAACTCATTCGGCGCAACCGGGGCGATGATGCGTTCGCCGCGCTGAATCTCAAAAAGAAACAGGCCGTGCAACTGCCGAAGGCCGGCGGCCTGAACGGTCGAACCGATAAACGGGCAGTCGCCCTGCACGACGATTTCGACCAGGTACTCCCGACGGGCCGAATCGATCCGCTCCGTGAATTCCTGCCGGGTCGGCAGAAAGCGCGGCAGGACGAAAATGAGAAAGAGTCCGCTCAGAATCGCAATCGGGATTCCGACGTAGCCGATTTCGAAGAATGACATGCCGGGCAGGCCGGCGTCGAGCATCAGGCCGTGGACGACGAGATTCGTGCTGGTGCCGATGAGCGTGCAGCAGCCGCCGATGATGCTGGCGTAGCTGATGGGAATGAGCAGCCGCGAGGGGGCGATCCCGTGCTTTCGGCACCAGTCGAGCACGACGGGTAGTGCCATGGCGACGACAGTCGTATTGTTCAGGAAAGCCGACACGACCGACAGCGCGATCGTCAGCCGAAGCAGCGCCTTGCGCTCACTGCCCTCGGGGCCGAGCAGCTTATGGGCGATCAAATCGAGCGAGCCCGTCTCACGAAGACCCGCGGCGACGACGAACAGCGCCGCCACCGTGAGCATGCCGGCATTGGAAAATCCGCTGAGCGCCTCCTGCGGCGACACGATGCCCGAGAGCCCGAGCAACGTCAGCCCGCCCAGAAAGATCACGTCCGCGAGATTGGCGTACCGGATCAGGCCGTACACCATCGCGACGAGAACGCCGAGCGTGATCCATCCTGCGGGGTTCATAAACGGCGATCCGGGGCTGAAGGCGGACTGGAAAGGTCAATCATCCCCTGTTTATCGGCGATTCTTTGCCGGAGCATTGGTTGGGATCGACATCGCCGCCCGGCCTCAATTCACGATAACCCGCCTTGGCGACTGGTTTTACGTCGCTCATGTTGACGCGGTCATCGAGACGGGTCAAGCGAGACGCGCGGCGAACCGATAGGCCGTTCAATGGGGGGCGATCGGAGTCCTGTCATCGGCCGTTTCTCCTGCGCCGAGGGTCCGCGAACTGAACCCGTCGATCATTCGGCCTCCATGCCTCTGGAAGTTTGGACGCGGCTGAATACAATCCGGAGATTAATCATTCGTTTCGCGTGGCTTTGCATGAACACCGTTCAGCAACAACAAGGGCAACAACAATCCCAGTAGGCTGGGTTGCACCTCTCTTTTTGCCCTTGCCTTGGCCGCGCGTCCCCCTCGAAACGAATGAATCCTCTCGGATTCTCCTTCAACGATTCATGATTGTTTCCCGGGACGAGACTGTTGAACGTCATTTCGCGGTAAGAACGGCCGGTCGAATCGGAAGTGCAAGTACAGCCCTCCGGGATCGTTCCTTGAGCAACTCTACGGGCACAGGGAACGCTCGAATCGGGCGCTGGCAAGTTGTCCGATTCGACGTTTCAATGTCCGCGCAAGTCTACGACAAGGAGGTCGCCCCCGCTGACGATCAGTACTTCAGACCACAACCGTGAGACTCTCGTAGAGCACACGGCGACGAAACGAACCCAACGCCATTTCCCCGGCGTCCGACGAGACCCGTCGGCGATTCGACATGGCGATGGAATCCATCCTGCGAAGAGACGTACGAAGGGAGATGAACTGTTATGAGATTCGAATCAGCACGCGATCGGGCCGTGGCCGCCGCGATTTCGTGGCGGGAACATCGTGTCAAGGTCCCGGCGACCAGCGAACGCGTCGACGCCTATTTCGGCTGCGACGTCTTCAGCCAGCGCACGATGCAGCAGCGACTGCCGAAGGCCGTCCATCGCAAGGTGATGCGCACCATCCGCCAGGGCGAGCCGCTCGACGCCGACGTGGCCGACATCGTCGCCGCCACGATGAAGGACTGGGCGATCGAAAACGGCGCCTCGCACTTCACGCACTGGTTCCAGCCGCTCACCGGCCTGACCGCCGAAAAACACGATTCGCTGATCCAGCCGGACGGCGAAGGCGGCGTCATCTACGCGCTTTCGGGCGCCGATCTCTGCCAGGGTGAGCCCGATGCGTCGAGCTTTCCCTCGGGCGGACTCCGCGCGACGTTCGAAGCCCGCGGCTACACGGCCTGGGACGCCTCCAGCCCCGCGTTTCTCATGCGCGGCGAGAACAGCGTCACGCTCTGCATCCCGACGGCCTTCGTCTCCTGGACCGGCGAATCGCTCGACCAGAAGACGCCGCTGCTCCGATCCATGGATGCGCTCTCCAGGCAGGCGATGCGCATATTGAAGTTCTTCGGCGCTGATCGCGGCGTCAGCCGTGTTTACACGACTGTCGGCCCGGAGCAGGAGTACTTCCTCGTCGACGAGAACCTGTACTACGCCCGGCCGGACCTCGTGCTCTGCGACCGAACGCTCTTCGGCGCTCGACCACCCAAGGGTCAGCAGCTTGAGGACCACTACTTCGGCTCGATCCCGCCGCGGGTGCTGGCCTATATGGCGGACGTGGAGCGCGAGCTCTATCGCATGGGGATTCCCGTCAAGACGCGGCACAACGAAGTCGCGCCGGGGCAGTATGAGATCGCGCCGATCTTCGAGACGTCGAACATCGCCTGCGATCATCAGATGCTGATGATGGAGACGCTCAAGCGCGTCGCGCCCCGTTACGGCATGGTGGCGATCCTGCACGAGAAGCCCTTCGCCGGAATCAACGGCTCCGGCAAACACAACAACTGGTCGATGATGACCGACACGGGGCTGAACCTGCTCGATCCGCAGGAGGAAACGCACACCAACATGCAGTTCCTCGTGTACCTCTGCGCGGTCATCCGGGCCGTGGATCTGCATGCGGATCTGCTTCGTGCCTCGATTGCGTCGGCCGCCAATGACCACCGTCTGGGCGCGAACGAAGCGCCGCCGGCGATCATTTCCATTTTCCTCGGCGACATGCTGTCGGACATCATTGAGCAGTTGGAGAAAGGCAAGACCAGCCGCACCATCAAGGGTGGCGTCCTGAATCTCGGAGCAACGACGCTTCCGCAGATTCCGCGCCATTCCGGCGATCGAAACCGCACGTCGCCGTTCGCGTTCACCGGAAACAAGTTCGAGTTTCGCGCGGTCGGCGCGTCGGCCACCGCGGCCTGGCCCAACACGGTATTGAACACGATCGTGGCCGAGTCGCTGGACTATGTCGCAGGTCAGCTCGAAGAGACCGCCGGCAAGGATCGCTCCGAGGCGAAGATCGAAAGCGCCGTGAAGTCGGTGCTCAAGGACATCGTCAAGGAGCACAAGCGGATCATCTTCAACGGCGATAATTACGCCGACGCATGGCACAAGGAGGCCGAGAAGCGCGGCCTGCCGAACCTGCAGAATACGGTCCAGGCACTGCCGGTGGTCGGGGCCAAGAGCACGGTGGACCTTTTCAAGCGGTACAAGGTGCTGAGCCCGGCCGAAGTGGAAAGCCGGCACAACATCGCGGTGCATCGGTACAACGAACAGCTCTTGATCGAATCGGAGCAGATGGTACACATGGCGCGAACGCTGATTCTGCCGGCGGCGCTCCAGCATCAGACACGCATGGCGGAAGCCGTCACCAGGACGATGGCCGCCGGCGTTGAATGCCCCGAGCAGAAGGCGACACTGGAGGAGTTCGTTCGGCTCGTTGGAGAATTCAGTGCCGCAACGACGGCCCTCGCCGACGCAGATGATCACCGGACCAGCGACGCCTCGGCCCATGCGAGCTATATGAAGCAGCAGGTCGTGCCGCTGATGGAGAAGCTTCGCATCATCGGCGATCAGTTGGAAATGCTGGTGTCCGGCGACTTGTGGCCGCTGCCGACGTATCGGGACCTGCTGTTCATCAAGTAGCGAATGGCGCAGGCCGCATCGATCGACGGCGTTGACATTCGCTCAGCCGCCCGGCATCGCAAGATTCCGGGCGGCTGATATTTTACTGGCCGAGCAACAGTGTTCCCGGCGCAAGCCGTTCGACGATGGCAACCGCGATCGGCGGGAGAAAAATCGCGGGCAGCAGGTCCGCCGCCGGGATCTTCTTGATGTCCAGGATCATGAACGCAGTCGCGAGCAGCAGCATGCCTCCCACAACGTTCATCAGCGACAGCGAAAGCTCCGGCACGCCGGCCGTCAGCGAGGCGGCCGCCAGCGCCAGCCCGCCCTGAAAAACGAGGATCGTGAGAATGCTCATCGCCACGCCGGCGCCGAGCGACGCCGCGAGCGCCATGGAGCAGAAACCGTCGAGAAACGCCTTGATGTAAAGTAGGCTCGGATCGCCCATGGTGCCGTTGTTCAGGCACCCAAGCAGCGTCAACGGACCGACGCAGAAAATCACGCTGGCCGTCAGAAACCCCTCGGCGAATCGGGCGCCAGGTGAGAGCCCGAGGTGCGGCTCGGTCGCCGCGGAGACGACGCCTTTGCCGCCGAACCGGGCGTGAATCGTCCGGCCAAGGCCCTCGAGCCGGTCGTGCAGCCGAAGCGCCGTGCCGATGATCGCCCCGACGATGAGCGAACCGACCACGACCATCGCGACCCGGGCGCCATAGGTCTGGACCCGCAGCCCCTCCCGATCGACGCCCCACTTCTGCACGGTCTTGCCCATCTCGATCACGCCGGCGTCAATCGCCAGGATGATCGTCATCAGGCCGAGGCTTTGCAGAATAATCCGCTGATAGCGCTCCGGAATGCGTGACGAGAACACCAGCCCCACCGTCGTTCCCACGGCCACCGTGCCGGCATTGACGATCGTGCCGTTGAGCGTATTCCAGAGCGACATTCAGACATTCTCCAACGGCGCACGGTCGGCCGGCACGGGCCGAGCGCGATCAATCGAGGCTGCTTTCGGCCCCGTAGATGGTCTTGATGAAACGGGCTTCGCCTTCGTCCGGCACGACGATGATGTACATGTCGCGGTACCGGTTCGGCCCTTCGCCGGTTCCGCCGAGTTGTTCGTAAATGGTCTCTGAAATCCCCGGCATGCCGAGCACCGTGCCGACGTTGCCGCAGAAGAGAATCGTCCCGCCGTGATGGTCGCGAAGGGCTTCCTCGATGAAGTTCGCCGCCACGCCCGGCGTATCGACGTAGAGCAGCGGATTGATGAACGTCGGCGTGATTCCGAGCAGTTCAGCGATCGGCTCGACTGTCTGGCGATTTCGCAGAAAGTCGGTGCCGTAGATGGCCGTCACGCCGTTTTCTTCGAGCACCGCCCTGAGCGTCTGCGCCCGCTCCATCCCCTCGTCGTTGAGCGGCGGGTCGAGGCCGGGATCGCGCTCGGCATGGCGGATGAGAATAAACGTCGTCGTTGTGCCCGGCGGCGACCCGGTGTTCGAATTCCCGGGAAAGCTGATCAACTCGCATCCCGCGAAGCTGAGAAGCAACGCGCAGCAACTCAATCGCAAACGGCTCATCGTCATCAGGGGCGCCTCCTCCTGTAGACTGCGTTCATTTTCCGAATCGACTCCGGCTTGCATAGGCCGACTTGAATGTCTAGAGTTTCGCCTAATTCCGTGACAGAAACAATGCGAGGACGCGACATGAATCGAACACGCCGACGACGATACGCCAAATACGCCGGACTGGCCGCCTTGACGATGGGAACCTGCGCCCAATTCGGCCTCGGATGCATTCAGGCGGTGTTTGCATCGATTGGCGCGACGTTTTTCTAGATCCCTGGGCTGGACGCAACCATGCCGGTGGCGCGACGGCGCTCACTGCCGCTCTGATGAGAATCTCTGGCGGCGCAAACGTTGATCGCGCTAAAGCACAAAGTCCGCATCGTCGGCCGCGGGATCATACGCCTGCGTCGGCGCGAGAGGCGGCCGCTTGGGCAGGATCAGAATCATCACAATTCCGGCGACGAAACCGCCGATGTGAGCCCAGAACGCGACGCGAGAAGCGGTCCCCCCCAACGCCGGAAACAGGTTCTGCATCAAGAAATAGAACGCCAGATAGATCCATGCCGGCAGACTGAACGTCGCCGGATAAAAACTGATCGGCACCACCGCCAGAATCCGCGCCTTCGGATAAAGAATGAGATACCCGCCCATGACGCCGCTGATCGCGCCGCTCGCTCCCACCAGCGGCACGAACGCCGGCTCGATAAAGGTGTGCATCAGGTTGCCGCACACGCCGGTCGCGACATAAAAAACCAGATAGAGCGCCGGTCCCAGCCGATCCTCCACGTTGTTGCCGAATATCCACAGGAACAACATGTTGCCGAGCAGATGCATCCAGCCGCCGTGGAGAAACATGCAGGTGAAGATATTCATCGCGGCCGGCAGGCCCAGCGCGCCCTTGTACGCGTTCACATCCGGCTC
>CALLKH010000603.1 GCA_938008425.1 uncultured Planctomycetaceae bacterium
ACGAACCGAATCGCGTGAAACAGACATTGAAGGAGTTGAGAGTATCATGAGCCTGAAACCTGATTCGAACCCATCACGATTGTACCGTCCCGGCCGTTCCGGTGACCGACGTTTCCGAGTGTTTCCGGTCGTTGCCGCCTTGGCGACCCTTCTTGTGGCGACCATCGCCCAGGCCGGAAACTACAACTGGATCAACGCGGCCGGCCAATGGAACAACGCCAATAATTGGTCTCCCAACGGCGTCCCCGGGGCCGCCGATTTCGCATTCATCGGAAACACCCAGATTGCGGAGAACAGTTTTGTCTCCCTCAACCAGAATGTCACGCTGAGTGGTCTTACCATGACCGATGGGATGAGAATTCAGAGCCAGAATCGCAAGCTGGTCGTGAACGGAAACGTCTCCCTGGCCGGTCGAAATACGATCCAGGGGAATCCAACGATCGCCTACCCATCCGGGCTCGCCTTTACACCGTATGCGAACGGAAATGACACGATCGCGTTCGATGGCGACGCCGTTCAAGTCGCCGACGGAGCGACGCTCTCGTTCTATGACGGCGCACGCGGATACGTCAGTCAAAGTCTCACCGTGGATGCGACTTCAAGCGTTTATCTGGAAGGGACCCTCGGCCTTGGCGCGAATGCCGGTACCGCATACCGAAACGATGGCGGCTTGCAGGCCGGAACCGCCGGCGCGTCGATCATTCAAAACGGCGCCGGTCGAATCGACCTCGACGGCCTCAACGGCAACGGCCGCGTTCACGTCACCACGAGAACCATCAACAATACTGAGGCGGCCCATCTCACGATCCAGGGCGACGCGCTGGCCGACGCATTCGACGGCGAAATGAACATCGGCACGAGCAACTTCGTGGACATGCAGCTCTCGCAGGGCTGGACGCTGGGCGCGGGCGGCGTGATCACCTTTTACGGGGAAGTGGGCGAATCGGCCCTGCTCAAGGGAAACCACGTCACCATCAACGGAACGATTGAAGGTCAGGGCGACTACGGCGTCATCTCCGCTGACGCCACGGTAAATCCCAGCGCGGTCGTTCACGTCAACCCCAACGATTCACTGCGATTCATCGGCGAGACCACCGTCAGCGGCGGCAATTTCATCGTGGACGACGGCGGCGTCCTGATCCTCGCCGGAACGAATACACTGAAGGGGGGAACATTCACGACACCAAGTCCTGATGGAAGTGACGGGAGCGTTCGTTTCTCCGGAACCACGATTCATGACGGTAACATCACCGTCAATGGCTACGCCAGACAGACCGGCAATGCCGTGGTCGTTTCCGATACGACGATTACCGCCGACACCTTTGTCATGGGAGCGGAGCTCAATGATCGAACCCTGACGTTGAATGCCGACCTGGTCGTCAACGCCGATCGCATCGGATCCACCGGCGTCAACGTGGTCGCCTCGGACATCATCATCAACAGTTCCCCGCTCAACCCGGTCTCGATGGAGATTAACCTTCCCGACACCGGCAATCTGCTCACCTCGGACTGGCTCCACACCGGCGATCTCACCATCAATGGCCCCCAGGGCAATTTTCTCGGCGTCAGCGTGAAGGGCAGCCCGGTGAATCTCCAGGGAGATGTCACGGTGAACGGCCACACCATGTTCACCGCCCAGGCCGATTTCTATCCCGATGGCCAGACCACCCTCGTCGGCGATTCATCCCTGCGGCTGGCCGGCGGCGACCTTGTCTCCACCAACCGAATCAGCGGTCGTAACATCGTCGGCGGTCGCCTCGAATCCACCAATGGCCACGCCCTCGTCGGCCATGGCACGATCGCTTCCGAGATTGCCTTCACCGGCAACAGCGAGCTTCGGGCCGATGCTCAGACACTGAATCTCACCGGCACCATCAGCGATGTCGGCATCATTGGCACGGCGTCGCCTTCCGGCACGTTGAACGTCACCCAACCGTGGAACACCTCGGTCGCCCAGCGCGTGGAACTGCTCGGCGGAGAACTCCAGGGTGCAGACATCACCAACGACGGCCTCGGAGGCATCCATGGACACGGGCTCATCTCCTCCCGTGTCTTTAACAACACTGTCATCGCCGCGGAAGGGGGGACCCTCGTCCTCAACTCCACGCTGAACGACTATGACGGCACCGTCGGCTCGGGTGAAAATGGTCGGCTCGACGCCGTGCTTGGTGATCTGCACCTGATGACCCCGGCGAGCTTCGCCTACGATGGCGCGGTTCTAATCGCCGACGGGCACGAAATGTTCGTTGATGGCGGCGGATTCACCTTCCAGCCCTCCAGCGTCATTCGTTTCGACGGCGGCACGCTTCGCGGCACCGACCAGCAGCTCTTCCGGGGTTCCGTGATCGCGTCATCGCTCCTGGCGAATCTGGTGGCCGACGGCGACTTCCTGTCGGGCTCGACCTCGACGCTCAACGCCAACTTCGCGGTTCATCAGAACACGCGGGTCCGGGTCGGGGCGTCCTTCGACGGCGACGGCCATCTCGTGAATCGCACCAACGGCGTGCTCACGCTCGATGACGCGTCGGTCGTCGGCGTGAACATCGACAACATCGGCACGCTCACGCTCGGCCAGACCATCGCCCAGGCGTCGGTCCTCGGCGATGTCTTCAACGCCGGTCGCATCAACTTCGATCTCGGCGGCAACACGGAAGACGTCTATGACCGACTGCTCGTGAGTGACACCGTCAGCCTTCGCGGGTCGATCGATGTCTTTCTGCTCGGTTACAACCCGGTCGGCGGAGACGTCTTTGACATTCTCGACTTCACGACGTTCGTCGATCTGGGCTACGTCCTGAACCTTCCCGGCCTGTCGCCGGGGCTCTCGTGGGACGTGAGCGGCTTTGAGACCGTCGGCGAGCTGCGCATCGTGCCGGAGCCGGGAACCCTGCTGCTCATCATCATCGGCGCCGGGCTCGGCCTTCGCCGGCGCCGGGCCTGATTCGCGCACGCCGGCCGATGAAGCGGCTTCGGTCGGCAGCGTCGCATCCTGGTCATTCGCAGAAAAGACGCCTCTTCAGTCATGGCTGGAGAGGCGTTTTCTTTTGTGCGACACGTCCGGGGTTTATCGTCGAGAGCAACCGTATCAGCGAATGCCGGGTTGCAGCGGCGGGATTTTCTGATTCGTCGGCTCAAAACTTGATCTCGGACCTTCGCGGCCATTGCCCCGCCTTGCGATTCTCCGCTAGATTGCCCCCATGAATTCAATCCACTTGAACGGGGACGGAAGCTCGAATGGCAAAGTTCGGATTCGCGATTGACAACCGCGCCTGCATCGGCTGCCACGCCTGCACCGTGGCCTGCAAGAGCGAACACGACGTGCCGATCGGTGTGAACCGCACGTGGGTGAAGTACATCGAGAAGGGCGAGTTTCCCAACACGCGGCGAAGCTTCAACGTTCAGCGATGCAATCACTGCGAAGACGCGCCGTGCGTCGAAATCTGCCCGGTGACTTCGCTCTTCGTCCGGCCGGACGGCATCGTCGATTTCGACAACGATCGCTGCATCGGCTGCAAGGCGTGCATGCAGGCCTGTCCGTACGACGCCCTGTACCTCGATCCCGAAACGCTCACCGCCGCGAAGTGCAACTACTGCACCCATCGCGTCGATCAGGGCATCGAGCCGGCCTGCGTCGTTGTCTGCCCTGTCGAGGCGATCGTCTCGGGCGACCTCGACGACCCGACGAGCAAAATCTCACTACTCGATCGCGGCCAGCGGGTTCAGTATCCGAAGGTCGAGAAGAATACGCACCCCAAGCTCTTTTACGTCGGCGGTGAAACCGCGGCGCTAGATCCGGCGGCCGCTCCGCCGCGCGAGGACTATCTCTGGAGCGCCGGCGCCGGAGCGAATCTTAAGGTCAACAACAAGACGCTTTCGCTCGCGGATGAGGAATCGCAGGAGGAGGCGCGGGCCCGTCGCGTTTATGACCAGAAAAAGAAGCCGGCGCCGTGGGGCTGGATGGTTTCGGCGTACATCACGACCAAGGCCGTCGCCGCCGGAATCCCCATCGTGATGTTCATCCTTTACGCGTGCGGCCTCTCCGGCAGCGTTTTGCCGCTCTGGCCCGCGATTGTGTCGGTGCTCTTCCTCGGGGCGACAGGCTATCTGCTGGTGGCCGACCTGACGCAGCCGAAGCGATTTCTCTATGTACTCCTGCGACCGCAGTGGAACAGCTGGCTGGTACGCGGGGCGTATTTCATTACAGCCTTCGGCGTCGGGATTCCGATCGTGTGGCTCTTCGGCGCGCTCGGCGCGTCGAGGACTTCTCAGCTCGTCGTCGGCGCGCTCCTGACCGGGTTCGCCATGGCGACGGCCGCGTACACGGCGCTTCTGTTCGCCCAGGCGCGCGGCCGTGACTACTGGCAGAACCCGCTGCTGGTCGTGACGATGGTGGTGGATGCGATCGTGGCGGGGATCGTGGTGTGTGCGGTGCTCGGGCTGCTCAATTTCGGCAGTGGAAGTTTGATAATCGCGGATCAAGGCACCGCGGGCGGATTCCGCTCAGCGACCAGTTCCGATCCGATGCGGATCGTCTTGCTTGTTTCAGTCGTTGTTCTCGTGCTGCTTCAGAAGGCCGAACTCCTTCCGCGGCACCAGACGAAGAATGCCGAACTCACCGCCCGGTCGATCACCCGCGGCGAATTCGCCATGTGGTTCTGGATCGGCAGCGTCGGCCTAGGGCTGGCGCTTCCACTGGCGCTGATTGCGTTCAATACGGCCCTGAAGATTGCCGCTCTGCTGCTGCTCGTAGGCATCGCGGTGAGGAATCACATTCTGGTGCAGGCCCCGCAGCGGGTGCCGCTCTCGTAGTTCAGGATTCGCCCATGCCCTACAAACCCCCGCGAACAATCATCGAAAGACTCGCCGTCACGCTTGGCCTGGTGCCCAATCTCGACGGGCCGGATGCTACGACTTCGGTCTCCTCGACCGGCAAGCTCTCGCGATTCCCGCTTGAACAGCGCTGGGCGGATTTTGTCGAGTACGATCCCAAGCACTGGCCCCGGCGGGCCGTCGCCCGGAACTACCGGCTCGTGCCCACCACCTGTTTCAACTGCGAATCCGCCTGCGGCCTGCTCGCCTACGTTGACAAGAAGACGAACGAAATCCGCAAGTTCGAGGGAAACCCCGTTCATCCCGGCAGTCGTGGAAAGAACTGTGCCAAGGGGCCGGCCACCATCAATCAGGTCAACGATCCCGACCGCATCATGGCCCCGATGAAGCGCGTCGGTCCGCGCGGCGCCGGCAATTGGAAGGAAGTCTCATGGGATGAAGCCCTCGCCGACATCGGCGGGCGGATTCGCAAGGCGCTACAGGAGAATCGGCGCGATGAGATCGTCTACCATGTCGGCCGCCCCGGCGCCGAGGGCTATGTCGATCGGGTCCTGCGGGCGTGGGGCGTCGATGGCCACAACAGCCACACGAACATCTGCTCCTCCGGCGCGCGATTCGGCTATGCCATCTGGTCGGGCTATGACCGGCCGTCGCCCGATTATGCAAATGCGCGGTTCATACTCGCGCTGAACGCCCATCTCGAATCGGGCCACTATTTCAATCCGCACGCCCAGCGCATCAGCGAGGGTCTCAAGCGGGGGGCGAAAATGGCGGTCGTCGACCCGCGGCTCTCGAACACCGCGTCAATGGCGAGCTATTGGCTGCCGACGAAGCCGGGCACCGAGGCGGCACTCCTGCTCGCGATCGCCCGCGTCCTGCTCGAAGAGGGCCTCTACGACCGCGGCTTCATCGAACGCTGGACGAACTGGCGCGAATCGCTCGCGATTCTCTCAGCTCCCTCTCCCTCGAAGGTTGAGGGCGCCCAAGGCGGAAGCCCGAAAGGCTGGGGTGAGGGTGATGAGCGCAACAAAAGCTCAGCACTCAGTCAAAACACTCGCGAGAATTATCAGTCACCAGATTCACTCGACGACTTCCTCCTCGCCCTTCGAAAACTCTACGCCCCCTTCACCCCCGAATTCGCCGAGGTCGAATGCGGCGTATCGAAGGACCTCATCATCACGATCGCCCGGCAGATCGGCGAGGCCGGCTCTCGATTCTGCTCGCACACCTGGCGCGGCGCCGCCAGCGCCCACGAAGGCGGCTGGCAGGTCTCGCGGTGCCTGTTCCTGCTTCATGTGCTCACCGGCAGCGTCGGCACCGAGGGCGGGTGCCTGCCGTCGGCGTGGAACAAGTACAAGGCCAGCCTCATCAACATGCCGCCGCCGCAGAACCACTGGAACGAGCTGCACTGGCCGAAGGAGTTTCCGCTCACCCACTACGAGATGAGCCAGCTTCTGCCGCACTTTCTGAAGGCCGGCCGCGGGAAGATCGACACCTACTTCACGCGCGTCTTCAATCCGGTGTGGACCTATCCCGACGGATTCACGTGGATCGAGGCACTGCGCGATGAATCGAAGGTCGGCTGCCATGTGGCGCTCACGCCGACGTGGAACGAAACCGCCTTCTACGCCGACTATGTTCTGCCGATGGGCCACGGCCCCGAGCGGCACGATCTCAACACCTACGAGACACACAGTGCCACGTGGATTGCATTCCGACAGCCGGTGCTCAGGGCCGTCGCGCTGGCCGAGGGAAAGACGGTGGCCGACACGCGCGACGTGAACCCCGGGAAGGTCTGGGAAGAGGATGAATTCTGGATCGCGCTGACGTGGGCGATCGACCCCGACGGCGCGATGGGCATCCGGCAGTATTTCGAGAGCCCCGAGAAGCCGGGCGAGAAGCTCACGGTCGACGAATACTACGGCCATCTCTTCGATCGCGTGCCGGGTCTGCCGGAGAAGGCGAAGGCGCAGAATCTCACGCCGCTCGATTACATGCGCAGGTACGGGGCGCATGAGGTGAAAAGCAAGACCTATCTCCGACATGAGCGGGCGCTCTCAGAGGATGAGCTGGCCGGCGCGGAGATTGATCCGGTCACGGGCGTCGTCCGGAAGGGGGGCCACGCGATCGGCATCAGTCTCGCGGTCGTGCGAAGGTCGGCGATGTCGCAGGGTCAGCGCGGGGCCGTGCGTGATGCCGAGAGTGATGAGATTCTCGCGGTGGATGATGCGTTCACGTCGAAGGTGGTCGAGGGCTTCCCGACGCCGTCGAGGCTGCTCGAATTCTACAGCCCGACGATGGCCGAATGGGGCTGGGGCGATCATGCGCTTCCGGGGTACATTCGCAGCCATGTCTACGAGGAGGAATTCGCGAACGCTGAAGCGGCGCGGCCCTCACAATCGCCAGATCGCCAAATCGCCCAATCGCCAGATTCCTTCGTCCTGCTCAACACCTTCCGCCTTCCCACGCTCATTCATACGCGAAGCGGCTCTGCCAAGTGGCTCAACGAGATTTCGCAGCGCAACCCGGTCTGGATTCACACCCGCGACGCGAAGCGGTTCAATCTTTCGACCGGCGATCTCGTTCGGGTGACGACCGACATCGGTTATTTCGTCGATCGCTGCTGGGTGACCGAGGCGATTCGCCCCGGCGTCGTCGCCTGTTCGCACCATCTCGGGCGCTGGCTGCGGCGCAACGATCCGCCCAACAGCCGATGGATTGCCAACACCGTGGCGGGGGAATAGCTCGCC
>CALLKH010000604.1 GCA_938008425.1 uncultured Planctomycetaceae bacterium
GATCTGAACAAGCTCACGGCAGAACGTGAACGGAACCCAGCCGTTTTCCATGCCGAGGAACGGCTGTCCCGGGGAGAGGGTGCCGGTGGCGAAGACGACGCCGGCCAGCAGGACGAAATTGAATTTGCCAGTGACCGTAATCGGCTGAACCTGCAATTCGTCGCGGATGATGTCCTTCTTCTCTTCGTGGCGGTAGGCCCAGCAGTCCCAGATGTAATAAACCACGAGCAGGATGACGCAGGAAAAGGCCCATTCCATCCAGAGGTTCAGGGTCCAGAGGAACGGTACGCCCTTGAGGTATCCGAGGAAGAGCGGCGGGTCGCCGATCGGCAGCAGCGAGCCGCCGACATTGCTCACGATGAAGATAAAGAAAATGACGGTATGAACGACTTTGTGTCGTTCGGAGTTGGTCTTCAAGAGCGGACGAATCAGAAGCATCGACGCGCCGGTGGTTCCGATGACGCTGGCCAGCACGGCGCCGATGGCGAGGAACGCCACGTTGGTCATGGGATGCGCCGGAATGTCGCCGCGAACCGTGATGCCGCCGGAGATGACGTAGAGACTGAATAGCAGCGAGATGAACGGCAGGTATTCCATCAGGGAATTGCCGAGCACGCCCGCGGCGGTGGCGACGCCGGCCGGCGTTCGATGGTGGTGTTCGGCGTCGAGGTGAAAGCCGAGCTTTTCGATCACCGAGACGGCGAAGGGGTCGTGAACGCCGACGCCGAAATCTCGCGAAAGGTAGTAGCCGAGCGTCACGAGGCCGAGGATGCCGGCGACCAGCAGCTTGCTGCTGTTGTGGTGCCACCAGTGATCGACCTTCGGCAGGAGCGGAAGGATCGCAATGCACAGGAGCAGGATGGCGAATGGCGTGACCCAGGCGATGGCCGGGATCTGATGGGCCGCCTCGGCGGCATGGGCGGTGGCTTCTGCGAGTAACATGGAATCCTTTCCACAGAATCAAGGAAAGCGTACGGATCCGTCTAAACAGCGATTATTTCATCGGCAGACCGCAGCGGCAACTGAGTATATCCAGTCTTGAGAGATGCTGGATTTCCCGCCCGCTGCTAGGTGAATTTGTTGACCGACATGCTGCCGACGTGCAGCGTGCGTTTCCGCTCATCTCGACAAATACCATCCAAAGATCGGATTGTGGGCTCCGGTCGATTTCCGGTAAATTCGGGCATGTCAATGCTGATAGCCGGGAATGTGACGACTTTGCGGCGTAGCGGCCTGAAACCGTGTGTATCACGTTTGAAGCGCTGTGAAGGTTGGTGAGCGGCGATTCCGGCGTGGAATCAAGAGTCGCCGGTCGGTCGGGCGGCTGAGAGCGGCGGACGGCCGTAATATGCGGCGGCAATTGCTGCGCGATTGGGAAAGCCGGTCTTGGTCAGGATTCGATGCACGTGGTCTTTGATCGTCGCGATTGAGAGGTGCAGGCGGCGGGCGATTTCCTTGTTCGCGAGACCGGCGTGGATCAGGGCGCACACCTCGCGCTCGCGCGGCGAGAGGGCCTGTATCGCCGGCGCGGTGACGGCCGGCTCGGCATCGGCTTGCGGCATTCGCACGACGATGAGCGGCTGACCGAGCGATTCGGAGGCCTCGAAGTCGACGGTAACGCCGGCGTCGATCTGAACGGTTCGGGCGAGTTCGGCCAGTTGATCGACGGGAACGGCAGGACCGTCATGTCGATGCAGGGCTTCCGCCAGCTTGCGAAGCCTGACGAGCGCGTCGCGATTGAGATTCGGAAATGCGGGCATGGAAGACCCATCGGATTCGGAACCTACTCGAAGAATCGAGACATTCATCATAACTGAAAGGATGAACAAGATGCCAGTGACAAACGAACAGCGGGCGGTGGTGGAGAAGGTTTTTCAGGCGATGCACGCCCGCGCGGAGGGGGAAAAGGTCATGGCGACCCTCTTTGCCGACAATGCGACGCTGACCGAGCCGTTCTCCGGCGAAGTCAGGTCTCATAAGGGCAAATCCGACATCATGGCGTGGTTCCGTTCCGCGGTGGCGGAGATGCCCGAGGACATGGCGATCAAGATGAATCGCCTCGACCTCGACGGCGACCGGGTCCGTGCGGACTGGACCTGCACGTCGAGTGTCTTCCCCACGCCCATGAAGGGAAGCGACTACTATCGCTTCGCGGGCGGGCTGATCTCCGAGGCCGAGTTCGTCGTGACGGAAATGCCGCCGATGGGATGAGGCGGGCGCAGCGGATTTTCACCGGTAACGGCGGGCGCTGAAATCGCCATGTGATTGGCCTGCGTCGGCTTCCTGGAAGCAAACAGTGTGACCCAACGAAAGGGGCGTTAGTGATGATCAAGCGAATGAGCGGACGGCCGATGATCTGCGCGGCGGCGATGGCGATCTTGGCATGTGCGGCCGCGCCGTATGTGCTGAGCGCCGGCGAACCGAAGGCTGAGATCCGCAAGGCGCCGAAGGATGCCTGGACGGTGGCAGACCTGAAGTGGATGTCGGGCGACTGGAAAGGTCAGATCTTCGGCGGCCCAATCCGTGAGCGCTGGCACGAGCCGGCGGGTGAGGTCATGCTCGGGACATCGACGATGGGCCTGACGCGCGAGCGGGCGATGTACGAGCTGATGGTGATCGAGGAGAAGGACGGCGCGCCGACGATGTTTCTGCGTCATTTCCGGCAGTACCTCGCAACGAATGAAACCGCGCCGATGGAGTTCCGCCTGACGTCGCTCTCGAAGAAAAAGGCGGTGTTCGAATCCGAGGACAAGTCGCACACATTTTCGCGAATCGTCTATGAGCGCACATCGAAGGAGGAACTGATGGTGCGGCTGGAGGGCGAGCGCGACGGAAAGCCGACGTCGATCGAGAGTCGCATGGCGCCGGCGTCGAAGTGATGGCCGGTGGAATGCCGGGTCCGGCGACGATGGCGATCGCCGCCGCGACCAAGCGAAGTTCGGCGGCAAATTCCGTGTGCGGCTGGGTTTACGAAGACCACAGGAATTTGCCTTGACAAAGCGGTCTAGTTCGGTTAATGTTCGGACTCGATTCGCCGATGGCGAAGCGGGTCCACTCATGTGAAAAGTTTGTTCGTGGCAAACCGATTTTCTTTTTTACGGGAGAAGTCATGTTGAAGCGAAGGAATCTGTCGATGGCGGCGCCTCTTCGAGCCGTGGTGGCGTGTATTGTGCTGGTCGGTGTCACCGCCTTTGTGACCTCGAAGGTGGTTTCGGATGACAAGCCGGGCGACAAGCACGGCGGTCAGCCGGAGATGGACCCGGCGATGGCGAAGATGATCGAGATGGGCACGCCCGGCCCGGAGCATGTGCTGCTCGAGGCCATGGTCGGCGAGTGGGCTGCCGAGTGCACGATGGAGATGGAACCGGGCAAGCCGACGACCACCAAGGCCCGGTCGAAGAATCACTGGATCATGGACAAGCGATTCGTGCAGCAGGACTATGCTGGAGATTTCATGGGCATGCCGTTCAGCGGCATGAGCCTCATCGGTTACGACAAGTATCAGAAGAAGTACGTGTCGACTTGGATCGACAGCATGAGCACGATGATCTACATGTCGCTTGGCACCTATGATGCCGCGACGAAGACTTTCACCTTCGAAGGCGAAGGGCCGGATTGCATGGATCCGACCGGCACGAAGTTGAGCAAGATGAAGAACGTGGTGAAGGTCCTCAGCAAGGACAAGCACACCTTCACCATGTACCAGCAGATGGACGGCAAGATGGTCCAGTCCATGGAAATCACCTACACCCGGAAGTAATCCATCCCGTGGCCGCCCGCCGTTGACTATCTTCACCGGCGGTTTCGCACGGTTTGTCGTTTCGGCCTGCCGCAGCCGTGGCAACGACCGAGGCGATTAATGAAAAATTGCGACCCCGCGGCATGGGAACTTGCCGCGGGGTCGCTTTGTTATCGCGTGTTGCTTAACTTCCAGCCGCTTCACTCAGTTCAGCATGGCGGCTGTTCACGGCTGCGTGTTGTCGGCAGAGTTTGAGCTTCCGCCATTTGCGTCTGTGCCGTTTGGTCCGTGTGAACCGTGGACCAGGTTCATCAAGCCTGAAAGCGGGAAGACCGGCACCATGCCGCCGCTCGTGTATCGGCTGCGATCCAGGAGCGCCGGATCGATGCCGTCGGCCAGTTGCTCGAAGCGAATCGTTCCCGGGCCGTCGCCGAGATTTCGAAGCTCGACCCATTGCACCCCCGTGGTCTGGGCGTAGCGAATTTCGACCTCGAGTTGTTCCAGAATATCCTGATCAT
>CALLKH010000605.1 GCA_938008425.1 uncultured Planctomycetaceae bacterium
CAATCGATCGCCGACGAAGTCCGCCGGCGGCCGAGGATGATTATTTCATCGTCGCCGATCGATGGCGTGGTGTCGCGACTCGGGGGCGGACAGAAGTCGACCATGCCGCGGGTTCGCGCCGATCGACCGATCGATAACGGTTCGATTCTACGCGCGTCGTGGGCGAACGAAAACGCGCGGGCTCGACCGACGAAATCGCACGGGCAGGGCGGGCGGCAACGCCCGGGGCGACAATCTGAATTGGAGTAGATCTCCCTCCGGCCGCGAGCCTGGATCTGCGCATGCCAGACCCTCGCGGGGCGACTTGTCGGCGTCGGGGCGGATGTTACAATGCCGCCGACCATGGGGCGTTTAGCTCAGTTGGCCAGAGCGCACGGATCACACCCGTGAGGTCGCAGGTTCGAGCCCTGCAACGCCCAGTAGCCCACCTTCAGAAGATTCTTTTACATCAGCACTTGCGACTCTCGACGACGCGAACGCGGTTTCATCCGGAACATCGTTACACACTTTTCCACCGGATGCGTGATTTAGCGCGCCGGATTGCGCGCCGCCATTCACCGCGCGTTCGAAGTCCTCATCGCGCACCGTGAGATAGTGCTCCGCTGCCACCTGTACGCCGTGGCCCATCCATGACGACGAGACATGCACCGGGAATTGGGCCGCGAGTTCCGTCGCTCTGCTCACGCGAAGATTCTGCCAGGGCTTCGGCCAGTCCTGTAAGCCAGCCCGCGCGATGATGCGGCGGAAATGCGTTCGAAGGTTCTGGCCGGAATCCCGGTATCGGTCGATGACCCAGACCGAGCCGTCAGGGGCTTGCTCAAAGGCTTCTGTCAGCGTCTGGCGCAATTCGGGGAACAGGGGAATGGTTCGGATAGCGCCGCGCTCGTGGCGTTCTGTCTTGGGGCTTGTGACGCGAATTCGGCCGCGTGCCCAGTCGATGTCGGACCACTTAAGCAGCAGGGCTTCGCTGGGGATTCTCAGCCCGCCGAATCTTGCCAGCACGAACAGTGTTCGCCATTGAACATCGGGGCAGGCGTCCGTGATCTTGGCCGCGTCTTCCCGCGTGACGAAATGGCGCAGCTTCGGGTTCCCGCCGACCGTGGCCTTGAGATGCGCCGCCGGGTTCTCGGTGATGATTCTCTTGCGGACCGCCGCGCGGAAAAACTGACGGGCAATGCCCGAACGTCTGCGGACCGTCGGCGTCGCCAGCTTCTGGTCTCCGATGAGCCATTGCAGCCAGTCGTCCATGTCGCCGGGCGTGATGGTCTCGATGAATCGGTGTTCGCCGAAATACTCCGTGAGACAACGAATGGAGTGCCCAAAGACGAGTCTGGTCGATTCCTTGATGTCCGCGCGCTTGGAAATCTCCCCACGGATGAATTCGCCCAGGGGATGCCCGGCGGGTCGGCTTTCGGGTTCGACGGCCTGATGGGCAGGGGGTTCGCAGAGTCCCCAACGTGAGAGCTTCGCGCGGAGTCCATCGTCGATGAGCCCCAGCCAGAGCGCGGTCTCTTGCGGCACCGTCGCCGACGAGAGCGCCGCCGCTTCCAGATTGCCGACGTGGTACGCCACGGACTTCGCGGTGGAGACGTCCATCTTGCCGATCCGAATGGGCTTCCGGTCGGATTCGTTCTTCACGCGGATCATCAGCCGCTTGCGACCGTTGGGGTCTTTCACGATAGATGCCATAGTGTCGTCCTCTGGGTAGGGTCTCGAATGAGAACAGCCTGCGCCGATCAGGCTTATCCGCTCGTCAAAGCGGGTACGGGCCTCGCGGCTGCCGTCTGGTCGGCGCAGGATTTTCGCAGGATTGCTGGGTAGAAGTGTTGACGATTCATAAGCGAATATGATTCTGCCCGATGAATGGGTCGTGCGTCAAGCGAAAAGTCTCCGATTGTTCGGGCCGATTTGTTGTAGTCCTTCGTTTTGAATTGTGCCACGCCCGCGACGCCACACCCCAATTAACTTGACTCGCACTTCGCGCCCTCCTTAAGATTCAGTTCAGTTCAGTTCGGGTTCGGCGTTCAAGGTGTTCGGGAGAATGCAATGGCCCAAGTTCAAGCTCAGAAATTCTGCAAGGTCTGTGATCGGCCCACGCTCCACGCAAAGCAGACGTTCGGGGCGGGATGGGGCCTGCTGATTACGGTTCTGACGATGGGCCTGTTTTTGCCGCTTTGGTTAATCATCATTCTGGGCAACGCCGCCGAACCGATGCTTTGCCAATCGTGCGGGTCAAAGGCGAATCTGGGGGAAGACAAGGGCATGGCCTTTGTGATTGTGATTCTGATCGGGCTGGTCGCGTTCGGATTTTTCTGGTTGAAGTATGGGTATTGAGCAGAAACAACAAATGGCTTCGGTCCGGCATATCTTCTTCAGTCCAGCGCTGGGTTTTGGCGCGTGTCGAAAGTGCCTATTCCAGTGAACTTGTGTGCTCGGGCGACAGGTCGGACTCTTCGTCTTCCACTCTCATCACCTGTCTGGCTGTTGGCGAAATTGCGAACACGCAGAGCGCAAGCACCGGGACGATAACCGCGCCGGCTGCCCACACCGATATTCGCCAGATGATCGGCGAAGCGATAAGCAAGCCCACTCCGGCCCCTATCCTGCCGTTCGAAATTCCGGCCACGCCCTTGAGCAGCGGAACTGCGGCGATATAGGTTGCGGCAAAAATGGGAAGCCACGATGTCATCGCCAGGGCCGCAGTACCGAACGATTGGTGTAGCTGTTGAACGTCGCGACTGGGCGTGGCTGACGCCGCGTTTCGTGCTACGCACGTTGTGTACCCAACCCAAGCCCATAGACCGATGTTTAACACAGCGAGCACAATTGGAATTTCTCCGAACCAGAGCCACGCTCCGACATGAATCGCCACGTCCGCCACAATCGCAAGTATCGCCATTCTTGTGTGAACATAGAGGAGGCCGAACGGGCCGAATATGGCCGTAAGCACGGTCGCCGTTGTTCTGTTCTTGGGAGCGAGCCTGTGCATAGAATGGTCTCCTTACAGAGTCATGCCTCAGAACCGTCCAGCCAATTAAATTGGGCAATCAGCGCGGCCGGGCGTTTGTGTCTCAGTGCGATAGCCGCTCCATAATCATGTCGTAATCAAGCGACACGGGATCAAGGTCGTCGTAGAAGAAGTCTAGGCTTGTTGTGAATGTTCCGACGAACGTCCCGTCCGGCTGTCGCACTGCATCCCATTTTCTTACAAAGACAGCGGTGCCGTTTGCTTGGTCCCATGATATCCGGAAGAAAATACGGTCTCCCGTCACAGCAATTGTGGCAGAGCGAGTATCGTCGGCGGCCGGGTCAACGCACAGGACGTCCATTCCGTGAACCGCGCCGTTTTCGATATTCAGGCAGCCGGAAGCGAAATCGCCGTCTGACGTCCATCTCCACACGCCATCTAAGTCTCTGGCCGTGAAGTCGTCGGGCACCCCCAACCCTTGCGGCCCCACCCCCGTCCCGCACCCCGCGAGAGTCAAAGTCATCGCGAATAGAAAAGCGCAGCTTCGAATCATCGAGTCTCTCCTTCTCGTAAGCCCTACATCAATCTCTTGGTCTTCATTCGCAGCATTCCGAAGACTTGTCGGCGTGCTTCATCGTCGCCCCGCAGTGCGTGGTACACTTCTTCAAACCAAAGCCGTTCGATGCCGGCAGCTTGAACAGGCTTTGGCGGTGTCGTCGCGATGGCCTGCGCCCACAAACGGCGTGCCCGCGACATAGCGCCCTTCGGCCTGCCAAGGGGTCGGCCCTTCAAAAAGCGGCCGTTTGCATCCCGCCAGTCTGAATCTCCCCCGGTCCGACGGGCGTTATCCATTCGCGAATTCGCAGCTTGCGCGTCATTCATGGTCGTTGAGCCTCTCCAGGCTGGTCGCATTATACCGCGCCGATATGGCGAATGAACGGAAGTCCGAACGAATTTCTCCCGGTATTGTCGCCGGTCTTTCCACCGTCCCGGCTGACATTCCCCCGCCAGACGGACGGCACCAAGAAAAGCCCCCGGAACGATCGGCCAAGCGATGAACCTTTCCCTGACGGCCCATCCGGTCAACCCTCCTTCTGCCGCGCCCGCGCCAGGGCCGCCGCCGCGCTGACCACATCACAGCTCGTAGCGTGATGCCCTGCGTGCCGTAGCGCCCGCAGTAGTTCGTCTGCGGCTACACCAAGCAGCGCGGCCACAGTGCGATAATGACTCACGGGCGGATCGCGGTCGGCGCGCGGGTCGGCCTTGGTGGTTCTAGCCGTGTGCGCTTCCCGTCGCTCTCGACGTTCGCGCTCATCGGCCTGTCGCTCGATCTCGGCGAGCAGGGGAGTCTGGTCGTCGGCGTTGCGATGCGGGCGGCTTCGTTTTCTACTCATCAGGACACCGCTGTAATGTCGTCGATGAGTTCCAGGTTGGTCTTGGCGGTACCGTCCCGAACGCACTGTTGAGCGTAAATAAGATTGCACATGATTTCGATGAACGCTGGAACACCGTAGCCTTTGGCGTCGCAGTAGTCCCATTCTCGTTCGAAATCTTTCTTTGTGATGAGTCCCTGATCGAATGCGCCCGTAATCTCGGCGTTCGCAGGATTGCGAATCCGCAAAGTCTTCAAGCGTTCCACCAACCACTGTCGGCGCAAGCCGATGTCAGGTTGGGTATGAATCCCTTGGTCTGACTCTGCGTCTGAATCTGGGTTTGTATACACTTCAACTTTGGGTGGGCTCCCGGCCGTTTCTGGTGCGCTTTCAGACAAATCTGGTGCGCCTTCATCCGAATCGGGTGCGCCGCGCCTCAAACCAGTAGCGCCTCTGCTCCGGGCGGCCTTTGCGTTCTTGCGGGCCTCTAGGATTGCCGCTTCATTTCCCAATATCCTTTCCCACGTTTCCCCAGAAACGTATTCCACGCGCTCGCCAGACTTCGGCTCGGTTCGTTTCGGATCGATCAAAGTCGAAAACGGACCGACATACCGAATCGGCTTGATAAGCCCGACCTCCTTCAGTTTGTTGAGCGCCCTGAACGCCGTATTGAGCGACACCCCGAGGCGCTTAGCAATTGCGTCCGCGCTTTCGAAAGCCGGTCGTCCGGACGTCCACCAGTCGAGAATCAGCATGAAGACGCGGCCTGCGTTTGCGTCC
>CALLKH010000606.1 GCA_938008425.1 uncultured Planctomycetaceae bacterium
CGGCGGTTTCCAGCTCGGCGAATCTCGATGAGCCCACGCTCTCGTTTCGAACCGAGGTGTTGTTCCGCCGCGAGTGCAGCATCACGCCGACAGTCTTCGTGGCGTCGCTCCGCCGCAACGGCCGTCGGGATGCGGTGGTCGATGAGACGCGGGATCAGCCGCGCATCACGGCGGGGGATATTCAGCTCGATTTCGAACTGGGGACGTCGCCGATTGAACCGGCACTGTTGGAGGAATCGCTGACGCTCGCGGAAGTGGCGGCGGACATCGTCGAGCCGATTCGAACGCACGCCAGCCGGCTGATTCTGACATCGCGGTATCACTACGGCACGCCGCGCGACCAGATCGTGCGGCTGCATCATCACGCCCATGCGGCGCTGACGGAGTTTACGCCGGTGGTCGCGGCCATCTGGCCCGAGGCGCGATTCCTGACGCCGGTGTCGCAGCTCTCGCTGCTTCTGAATCAGGCGCGGCATAATTCGCAGCTCATGTGGCGCACGTGCGTGCATGTGCGCGGCTTCGCCCTGACGGGGGACAACGAAGGCATGCTGCTCTTTGATTCGGTCGGGCTCAACGGCTTCGGCCTGGCCGACGTGCAGATCATCGCGCCGACGGACAAGCAGGAGGCCGCCCGAAACACGCTTCACCTCATCACCGAGCGTTTCTATTCGTCGGGCTGCGATCTGCCGAATGGGACGGAGTATGCCGCGGGTGACGGAAACGTCTGGCGGGTGACGTACTCGCGTAGCGCGTTCGCGCCGGACCGGGAAGTCGTTCAGCTTGCGGCGAAGGGCTCGTCGGCCTGAACGACGGGAAGCGCGAACGATCGCGGCAGCGGCTGAGATCGGCCGGCGCCGTCATCGTTGAGCAGAAATTCCTGCATGATGCGATTGGCGACGAGGAAGCCGCTTCGGGTGAGGCGGATCGAGCGCTCGTCACCTTCGATGAGGCCCATGTCTTTGAATCGGCGGATGGAGTCGGAGAAGAGGTCGTCCGCGTCGAATCCGGTTCTGTCTTTGAATAGTGATTTGTCGATGCCGCGCGTCAGCCGGAGCATCTGAACGGCGGTTTCGCCGGCGCGCTCCCGCGGGGGCAGCGTTTCGCGATCGACGATGATCGACGCGGGATCGTCGAAGATCTTCTCGCAGTAGCGGCGCACGTCGGGGATGTTTCGGATTCGCAGCCCGTCGAGATAGGAGACGGCCGACGGTCCGACGCCGAGGTACTCGCGGTTCTCCCAGTAGATGACATTGGATCGACACTCGCGCCCTGCCTTGGCGAAGTTGCTGATCTCGTATTGATCGAAACCTGCGGCCGTAAGTTCCTCGGTCGTGAGGTGGAACATGTCGGTCTCGAGGTCTTCGTCGCAGGGGGTGAGGCGGCCTTCGGCGCGCTGGCGTGTGAGCGCCGTGCCGTCTTCATACATGAGCGAGTAGCAGGAGAGATGATCGGTGTTGAGATCGATCGCACGCCGGAGAGTGTCGCGCCAGCGGTCGAGGGTTTGGCCGGGGATGCCGTAGATCAGGTCGAGGTTGATGTTGCGAAAGCCGGCTTCGCGGGCGGCGGCGACTGATTCGTGGATGTGTTTCGGGTCGTGCAGGCGTTCGAGCACGCGCAGGTCATCCTCATTGAAGGACTGGGCGCCGAAGGAGATTCGATTCACACCGGCGGCGATCAGCGTCTGGAGCTTGAGTTCGGAGGTGCTGGTCGGATTGGCCTCGACGGTCCATTCGAAGCCATCGGCGGCGCGACTCGCTCCAGTTCTTTCGCTGATGAATCTCAGCAGGCGATCGAGCGCGTCGGCCGGCAGTTCGGTGGGCGTGCCGCCGCCGATAAAAACGGACTCAACGGGCCGATTCGGATTGCGTTCGGTGATCTCGCGGCAGATTGCGCTGATGAGTTGTTCGGTCAGGTGCGGCAGCGTGGGCAGGGAGTAGAAGTCGCAATACCCGCATTTTGTGCGGCAAAACGGCAAATGCACATACCAGCCGACGGAATCGGGCCTGAAATCGGATGTCGCTTGATTCAATGAGCGCATTCTTGGTATCCTACCCCGGTCGCCCTTCCTTGGCGCTTGGTTCGCCTGCGCCGGCTTGAATGACGTTGTCCAGACCGGTACATTGAAATGAGGGTGGGACCAGGAGCCTATGCCGGTGTCCATTCGACCTGCAAAACGGGAAATCACGATGACGGTGACGCTCGTCACGTTTGCAAAAACCGGCCAGCGGAAGGACTTTGTCCTGTCGCGGCATTCGACAGTGATCGGTCGAAAGACCGACGCGGACCTTCGCATTCCCCTCAATGAGATCTCCCGGGCCCATTGTGAGCTCACCATGAACGGCAAGGGCGTCGTTCTTCGCGATCTCGGCAGCAGCAACGGAACCTTCGTGAACGGCGAACGCGTCGATGACGACCATGAACTCTCGGCCGGCGACAAGATTCGTGTCGGTTCCGTGATGTTTGTCGTGCAGATCGACGGCCAGCCGGAAGAGGTGACGCCGGAAATGTTCGCTCCGCCCGCGCCCCCGGCCGGCAAGGCGGCGGCGGCTCGCAAGGCGGCGGCGGATGCGCCGACGGTCGCCGGCGGCGCGGCAGACGTCGAGGACGATATCGAGGACCTCGATATTGACGAACTTGAGGATCTCGACATCGACGACCTGAGCGACATCGACCTGTCAGACGACGACAGCGGCGAGCTTGAGGAACTGTCGGAAGACGATCTCATCGACGAGGACGAAGAGAAGTAGCGGCCGCTCCCTCCCATCCGGTTTTCCACACCGATCTACTGCCTCTGAATTTCCCGGATTCTCCGTGCGCGGGTCCGGTAGTGTCTTGTCCGCACGGGTTATTGCCCCTCGCATCTTCAGCATTCCCAAGATGAATTCGATGATTTGAACTGGCGGACGCGTCCTCGCCGGGGCAGTCGTCCAGCCATGGGGGAGTGCGATGGAGAACGAGCAACCAGAGCGTCATGAACCGCGCGACGACAGTCGCCCGGTGGATCCCATCTTCTCGACCATTCTCGGCGAATGCCCCGAGCTCTGGGATGTCATCGACCAGTTCGCCCGCGGCCTGCCGGGGCAGGTTGAGGCGCTGGAGCAGGCGTTCGAGCACGCCGCGTACGATCAGATCATCGAATGGGCCCGGTCGATGGCGAGCGGCGGTCGCGGCAACGGCTATCCGGAGCTGGCGGAATATGCCGCCGCGCTGGAACGATCGGCGCGTGATCACATGCTCGATGCCGTGGACGAGCAGGTCCGGGCGCTCTCCGAACTCGCCCGCCAGAT
>CALLKH010000607.1 GCA_938008425.1 uncultured Planctomycetaceae bacterium
GCAGGCGGTCACCTTCAAGTCGGGCAGCGATGGAAGCTGTCTAAGCACCAGCGCATCGCCGACGGCCGCTCGAAGTAATGAAGCCACCTGAAATGGATTGAATCCGAATCGGGCGAAGGCGTCGCGATCCAGCACAACATAGTGGGTGTAAATGCGCTCGCCGCCGCGGGCGGTGTGTTCCCTGCCGGCGGTGCAGCAGAATCCCACGCAGAATCGTCCACTGGCGAGCGGATAGGCGAGTAACGCCTCGTCGCCCGGTGTGGCTTTGCAAAGCGCGTCGTGCGAGGGCGACCGTTGCGTGATTTCAGTTTTTTCGTCGGGCCGTATGCCGGCGCCGGCGGCAACGATGCGATAGCCCTCGCCCATGGGTGAACGAATTGACGTGAAGACGACCTGATCGACGGCAACCGCGAGGTTGTCGTTCGAGTTGCAAGCGTTCATATCTGATCGATGATCCATTCAAAGGGTTCAAGTACCCCGCGCAGCGCCGTGTGCAGCGGTATCGGTGTCACGTGATCGCTATCCATCGACGCCGCGTAGCCGAGGGAGCCCACGACCGACGACGCGAAGTAGGAGACGTTCTCAAACCGGCTGTCGCACAGATTCCAGATACGATTCAGATTCGCCTGCACGAAGGCCGTCGGATTATCGAAGCACTCCGGGCAGTGATCGGCCTTGCAGAGAATGATGGCGACTGGCGTCTTGATCTTTTCATCGTGCTTCGAGCCGTACATGCTGTCGATGTAGCTCAGCATCTTCAGGGCGAAAAAGTCCGGTTGCGTCGAGCCGTTGGCCGCCGACGCGGCGTCCACGAGAAGGATCAGTCCCTTGGATTTGTTGAGCAGGTTGTGAATCACACGAAAAGTCTTCGGCGTGGAGACCTCGGCGGCGAGCGACTCGCCGGCCATGTCGGGCATGATGAGATCCACCCAGCTGTTCGTTTCCGCCATGCGCTGAACCTGGTAGTAGGCCCAGTACCACTGGTTCGCCTCCATCGGCGTCTTCGGCGGGAAGCACCGTCGCGCGAGGTGGCTCACGACGTTCTGCTGAAGATCAACCGAGTATGCGCCCTTCGGAATCGCCTCGAAATCACCAGCCCGATGCGCCAGCATGTCAAGCAGGAAGCCCAGGTAGACGGTCTTGCCGACGTTGCTCTCACCGACCACGGTCACGATTTTCGGATCGCGATTCTGGGCGATCGCGTCCTGCACGATCGACATCGGCGCATAGCAGCCGACGCACTGAAGCACTTCCGGCTGATTATCGTGACCGCAGATCAGACACGTCGTGTCAGTCAGCGTGCCGCCTTGGTTTCTTGCCACAATTCGATCTCCTACAGACCTTTTCGCCCCATCAGTTCCCGCGCAGATTCCAGGCGAGGCGGAAACCCACGTTGTGCGGGCGTGCCAGGCTCACGAGTCCCGTTCGGAAGACGCTGGTCGCCTGCATCGGGAAATAGGTGTCAAACGCGCCGCCGCGAATCGTGGCCATGATCATGTCACCCACGACCGGGGATCCCTCATGATCCGTCACGTCAAAATCGCTCGACGTCCACTCCCAGACGTTTCCGATGAGCTGGGCGACGCCGTTCGGGGCCGCGCCCGTCGGATACTCGCCGACCGGTACCGTATGGCCGTGACTTGACGCCCAGATGTTGCAGCGGCCGATGTCGAGCGCGTCGCCCCACGGATATCGCCGAAGCGTATTCGCCACGCTGCGAATGCGCCATGTCGCCGCCATCTGCCATTCCGCCTCGGTGGGAAGCCGGAAACCCGCCCACATCGCGTACGCCGCCGCCTCGAACTGACAAATCCCAACGACGGGATGATCCATGTATTTCTTGTGCGGCCGGGCATGACGCCAGAACCGCGGCGCGGGCAGATCCGACTGATCCTTGAAGTCAATCAGGTGCGGCCAGATTTCCTTGGGCCACAGATCGAGCTGCTCATATCCGCCGGCCTCGACGAACTTCTGGAACTGGGCGTTGGTGACGCAGTGCTTCGCAAGAAAAAACGCCTCGGTCTCGATCGTCTCTTCCTCGGCGCCCGGCTCATCGGAGATCGTCTTAGGAAGTGAAACGAATCCCTCGGGAACGATCCCGAAGATGTCGTCGATCCTCTCGCACGCTGCCAGGCAGACCTTGTCGACGTCCGGGTGATCCTTGAATTCGTTTCGATTGACGATCAGGTGGCCGAAGCGCTCAAGTTGCGCCGCCTGGTGGAGCGGGTCGGAGTGAAGTTCCAGCCGGTCCGCGGGCATGTAGACCTCGGGCTCGACCGGCCGCGCCTTGGGCGCGCGCGGTTTGACCTTGGGTTCAACCGGCTTTCGTGAAAATATCTGCAGTGCCATACGTCACTCCCGCGATTCTCGTTTGTGGTCTCATCCGCTGCCGGCCGACCATCGTCCTGTGTCGCGGCGGTCGTCGCCTGGGCAATCCTGTGCCATTCGCTGCGGCACCATCCCGATCCCGCCGCGATTGCGTCGGCGACCCGAGGCCGACAGCAGGCACCGCGCTTAGGTGCCAATCGCCCGTCGCTTGGCGTCGCGGCAGAGCTTCTGGAAGCGCTCGACGGCGTCGCGCGCCGCCTTTTCTGCCTCGCTCGTCTGCTTCGACTCCGCAGGCTGCGCGGCCGGCGAGGCCTGGCCTGTCGGCAGCAACTCGGTCTTCGCATCGACGACCTTGCTCAACTCGTCCTTCAACTGCTGCTGAAGCGCCGTCAGGCCCGCCTCGGCCTTCTGCAGGTCCACGAGGCGCGCCTCGCTGTCCGCCTGCATGGCGGCGAACTCCGACTCGCGCCGATTCAGTTCCTCGGCCCGCTGCTTCAATGCGTCGGCCAGCGCGTTCAAGTCCGATTCTCGCTTCGACCGTTGCGACAATTCCTTCGAAACCGCCTCGCGGTCCGCCGCGACCGATCGCTGCTCCTCGGCAAGCTGCTCGCGCTGTTTCTTGATCTCCGCCTCGGCCCTGGCGATGCCGTCCGCGCTCGCCTCGTGTGATTTGAGCAGCTTCTGAACCTCGGCCGCCTTGCCATCGAGCTCCTTCGAGCGGGCGTCGAGCTTCGACCGTTCCGCTTCGAGCGCCGCGGCGCGTTTCTCGAGTTCGCCCTTCTCCTGCGCAAACCGGGACTGCTGCGCCGTGAGGGACTTTTCCGTCTCCTGGTACTTCGACTTCTCCTGCTCGAGCACCTTCAGCCGGGCCTCAAGCTCGGACTTCTGCCTGGACAGTTCCTGCGATTCGTGCTCCCGCGACTTGCCGAGTTCGGCGATCCGGCGCTCAAGCTCCGCACACTTTTCCTCGCGCGACGTGATTTCCTTTTCCCGCTTCTCCAGATGGTCGACGAGTTCCGTTTCCTGTTTCTGAAAGGACTCCACCTCGGCGGTGAGCTTCTTGTGGCGCTCTTCAAGCGCCGCCCGGCAGTGTTCCAGTGTCTCCGCCCGCGCCTCGAGCAGTTCGCGAAGCGTCGTCATTGCGCCGACGACCTCGCCGCTGAGCACCTGCAACTGCTTGAGGTCGATGTCGCAACCGGCCGCCCTGCCTTTCTTCTCCGTCGTCATCGTCGCGCTCATCGTTTCTTCCCCCACCAGTTTTTCTTCTCAGGCTGCTGCGTCGTCGACTTCATCTGTGCCTCGACTTCCGCTATCACTTCGCGCACCGTCTTGCGGCCGTTGTAAAGCCGGTACTTCACTCGAACGGCCTTCGCCGTTTCAGGATCCAGCGACATCAGCAATGATTCTTCATCGTCCGCTTCGTCCTCGAACTCTTGAATCAGCTCACGGATCGTTTTTCGGCCCTTGAAGAAGTCGAATCGCGAGCGCACCGCCTCGGCCGTTTCCGGATTCAATTCGGAGAGCATCGCCTCGATCATTTCGGGCGTTTCCGGCTCCTGCGCCGCGTCCGCATGGGCCGTCGATTGAGCCGGCTCGCTGATCCGGGCTGCCGCGGAGTCATTCGATCCATTGTTGTTTTCTGAGCAGACCGGACCGGCGGGTCCTATTTCGACAGTTGTCGATTTCTGGACAGCGCCGGTCGCTAATGGATTCTCGGGCGTGCCGGCGTCGATCGGGGTTTTCGATGCAGGCAATTCGGCGTCGGGCCCAGTATCCGTTGTTGCTCGCCGGGCTTCGGTCTCTGCGCATGACGACGCCTTCGACAAGGTCACCTCGTTCGAAGCGAGATCGCCGCTGACCCGTTCCGCCGCGTTCATCCAGGCGGAGAGCTTGCTCTCCAGCTCCTGCATGGCGCGGGCGATGGCGCCGCCGCTCGACGGCGACAGCGCGTCCAATATGTCGACTGTTCCTACATTCATAATCGTGTCGTTCGTCCGCTTCACCATTCGATGGACGTGACCCGTCGGCTGCCACCAGACCGGCCGATCTAACCATAAGATTCATCCGGCCTTGATGCGTGGAGGAAATGGGTAAACGGCCCATGATCGGACGAAGGGAATTCCGCGGGCGCGTTTCACGGCCGATTCCGGCAGACTCCAGACGTCCGCTGCGTGCGGACGGAACCGCTCCGATTCTTCGCTGTGAGTAACTCCGTCCCGTCGATTCACGAATTTGCGAGCCGCTTCTTCGAGGGTCGCGAGATCTCGGACGATCCTGTATGCTGCCCCGAAAATATTGCGACACTCTGCCGGCGGCGCGTTGCGCCGCGGCCCCGTCCGATACTGAAGTCAAATCGAAGAGTTGTCGTTCACGACCAGCGTCTGCAGTTTCCGCATGATCTGAGGCGGCTTCATGCCGCGCGGGGCCGCATTTTCTCATTGGTCAAGCGGATGAGGGATCCGCGAGCGGAATCGATACCGCT
>CALLKH010000608.1 GCA_938008425.1 uncultured Planctomycetaceae bacterium
TGCAGACCTTGTCGACTGGGCAGCCCATGTTCAAATCGATGACCGCCACCCCGTCGGCCTCGCCCCACCGTGCGGCCTCGGCGAGTTCATCGGACTGACGGCCGTAGAGCTGGATGCAGAGCGGCCGGTCGGCCGGATCGGTCTCGACCAGCTGCATGGATTTTCGCGACTGGCGAAGAAGCGCCCGCGGGTTGACGAGATCGGTGCAAGCCATGCCGACGCCGCCCAGCTCGCGAACGGTCAGACGGAACGCAAGGTCGCAGTACCCGGCGATGGGCGCCAGGAGGAGGTTGGAATCGAGATTGACGGAGCCGATGGAGAGCACGGGGGGATTATACGCGAAGCATGCGGCTGCACTCGGATGGGAGTCTTCCTCGAGGTTTAAGCCAGGTGGCCCATCTCGGTACTCCGGGGTGAGGGCTCTATTTTCGTGCGCACGCGGTCGGCACAACCCAAAGCGAAGCGGCTCCGATGCCAGGACAAATCGAAGCCCCCACGGTGAGTACACCGCGGGCCACCCCTGCTGATCCCAGTTCGAAAGCCCGGCGCCAAACGGCAAGCCGGTGGGAAGAGGTTGTCACAAGGCGACGATCGATTCCCGTTCGCGGCAAATCGCCAAATCGCCAAATCACCAAATCGCCAGATCGCCAAACCGCCCCTCGGAGGTCGTAGAATCGTCCAGCCCACCTGACCCGTCCGGCAACGCCTGGGCGTTTCCGAATTCCCCCTTCCTACCTCCCGGATTTTTCTTGACAAAACGATTTACCTCGCTGTGATACGCGTTCAAGTCCCTCTGGCGTATTCGGGAATGCGGCATTCGCCCCTCTCCCTTCGCCCCTTCTCGATCCACCGGGACGGCGTCTGTCGACCATCTGAGGAATTCACCCCATGTCTTCCATTCGCACTCGCCTCATCTCCATCTTGTCGATCGTCCTGATCGTCGCGAGCAGTGCATTCGCGCAGGTCTCCACCAAACCCGGAATGGGCGCCATACCCTACTCAGGGGGTGTCACCTTCAGGACATGGGCGCCCAATGCGACGGCCGTCCGGGTGGCCGGCACCTTTAACGGCTTTTCTGCAACCGCGAACCCGCTGTACTCCGAGGGCAGCGGCGTCTGGTCGGTCGATGTGGCCGGCGCGACCGAGGGACAGGAATACAAATTCGTCGTGACCAATGGAACGGCCCTCTGGAAGAAGGACCCGCGCGGCCGGGCGGTCGTCAACTCGGCGGGCAATTCGGTTATTCGCGGCGATACATTTGACTGGTCGGTATACGGCCCGACGGTGACGCTCTTCTCCAATGGCTTCGAGTCGGGCGGGTTCGTCTCGGGATTCACCACGAGCGGCACGGGGCCATGGCGCGTGTTGACGAGCACCACCTACAAGGCCGCCGGGACCCGCGGCTGCGCGTTCGACAGCAGCGTGTCAAACAGCTATGCCACGAGTCAGCTCACGCTGACAGTGAACGCATCGAATCATGGGGCCCTGTCGCTCTCCTATAAGATCCGCAACGTCGGCGACGAGACCCACACGCAGGACGGCGTTTACATTTCCAACAACGGCACGACCTGGACCAAGGTCGATAGCTTTCCGGCGATTTCGTCCTCTTTCAGCACGCGCGTGGTGAACATCTCCGCCGCCGCGGCGACGGCAGGCATCACGCCCGGCTCGTCGTTCCGAATTCGCTGGCAGCAGTACGACAACTACCCGCTGTCGACCGACGGCATCGCCATTGATGACGTCAGCCTGACCGGCAAGGTCAAATCGCCCTCTTTCACGACGCCGCCCTGGAACGAGACGGTGATCTACGAAATGCACGTCGGCACCTTCAATGACTCGCCCGGCGGAACGCCCGGCAATTTCAATTCAGCCATCTCGCGGCTCGACCAGCTCGCGTCACTGGGCATCAACGCCGTGCAGGTGATGCCGGTCAACGAATTCGCCGGCGATTTCTCGTGGGGATACAACCCGAGCGACCCGTTCGCCATCGAGTCCATCTACGGCGGGATGAACGAGTACAAGCGCTTCATCAACGAATGCCACGCCCGGGGCATCGGCGTCATCCAGGACATCGTCCACAACCACTACGGCCCGAGCGACCTCGACATGTGGCGCTACGACGGATGGTCAACCGGCGGATATGGCGGCATTTACTTCTACAACGACTACCGGGCCGTCACGCCCTGGGGCGACACCCGGCCGGACTACGGGCGCGGTGAAGTACGCGTCTATATCCGCGACAACGCCCTGTTGTGGCTCCAGGAGTACCGGGCCGACGGGCTTCGCTGGGACTCGACCGTCAACATTCGAAACACGAACAACGGCGTCGGCACGGACATTCCCGACGGCTGGACGGTCATGCAGTATGCCAACAACGAGATCAACGCGGTCCAGTCCTGGAAGATCTCGATCGCTGAGGACCTTCAGAACAACGAGTGGATCACCAAGACCACCGGCAGCGGCGGCGCCGGCTTCGACAGCCAGTGGTCGGCCGAATTCGTGCACCCGATCCGGGACACGATCATCACCGGGACCGATTCCAACCGGAACATGTTCACCGTGCGCGATGCGATCACCCAGCGCTACAACGGCGATCCGATCCAGCGGGTGATCTACACCGAGAGCCACGACGAGGTGGCCAACGGCAAGTCGCGCGTGCCCGAGGAGATCTGGCCGGGCAACGCGGGAAGCTGGGCCTCCAAGAAGCGATCGACGATGGGCGCGGGGCTGGTCATGACGTCGCCGGGCATTCCGATGATCTTCCAGGGGCAGGAAGTGCTGGAGGACGGCTTCTTCGCCGACACCGACCCGGTGGACTGGTCCAAGCTGACCACGTACGCCGGCATCCAGACGATGTACCGCGACCTCATCCGGCTGCGGCGCAACTGGTTTGACACCACGCGCGGCCTGCGCGGCAATAATGTCAATGTTCACCATATCAACAACACCAACAAGGTGATCGGCTTCCACCGCTGGCAGAACGGCGGCGCGAAGGATGACGTGATCATCGTGGTGAACTTCGCCAACACGACCTACACGAGCTACAACCTCGGCTTCCCGCGCGGCGGAACGTGGAAGGTGCGCTTCAACAGCGACTGGAACGGCTACAGCTCTGACTTCGGCAACTGGAACAGCTACGACACGACCGCGGTGTCCGGCGCGAAGGACGGGATGAGCTTCAACGCCAACGTCGGAATCGGCGCGTACACAGTGATCATCCTGTCGCAGGATTCTTGATTCCGAGTGATGACACCCTGAATTGCACTGCCGGCCGCAGCCCCGCGGGTCGCGTCGAATCGAAGGATTCGCGCCGATCGCGGGGCTGCGGCTTTTCTTGCACGAGTATCCTCACGCAGCCCGTGCGGTGTCGCACCGCCGCCCGCGCCGCAGGACGGAGACCGCGACGACAATCAGCAGCAGGCCCGTGGACGGCTCGGGCACGAAGCAGTTGCGATTGTTGGCGAGCCTGAATCGCGGCGTCGCCTGGCCGTCGGGGGACATTCCATCGTAGTAACTGTTGAAGGTGTTGATGAAGTCGTTGGTGGCGACTCCCCAGAGACTGGGTTCCGCCCGGGTGATGGAATTGTTGGGCACCGTGCTCACGCCGAATCCCCAGAGAAACGAACCGACGACTCGCACGTCACGGAAGCCGTCCGTTCCGGCGTTGTTGGCGATGCAGGTCAGCCCGATTTCCGCAGCCCACGTCTGATTTCCCCATGCATACGGGCGCGCCGGAAAATCGGTGAAGCCAAGCGTCGGCGCGGGATTCGGATTGACGCCGGAAAGCAGATCCTCAAATGGGTAGACGGGTGTCGTCGCATCGGCATCCGGAAACGGGCCGTTTTGCGCCTGCTGGCCCAGGCCCCAGTCGTTGGAACCGTTGGTCGTCGTATCTCGACCGACGATCTGAAGCCAGTGAAGCGAATAGCCCGGCTTGACTGCGACATCATTGGCCATGAAGAAGCCGCCGGTCAATGCCCCGCCGCCGAAGGTGGACGGAGTCCCCGGCCCATTCCAGGTGTTGTAATCGAATCGGATCGTACCGGCCTCGATGTTCTTGACCGTATCTGTGACGGCCCGGTCAAACTGTGTGAACCCGGTTCCATACGATTGTACCGTCACCCCGTTGGGCAGAACGTAGGGCGTGGTCGGCGGGAAGTAACGGTTCTGTCCCTCAGCCGATTGCGTCAGGCCGATCAGCCCGACAAGGAGAATCCAGGCGAAGTGGACGCGGTGTGTGCCAAATCCAGGCGACATCGAAGTCTCCCTCCTGACAGGTAATTCGCCATGCTGCCCAGCCCGGCGACGCAGCCGGACCGCGCGATGGCACTTCAATGCGCACCCCCGTTGCGCACGTTTTCTCAGGCGCGGATCAAGTTGTGATCAATCAAATCTTCGGACACTCTGAAGCGCCCGATTCAATTTCGTCGACCGACAGGTCCCAGGCCCGGTCGGGGCATTTCCACCCGCCGGCGCGCAGTCCGAGGCCGAATTGACCCGGGAAACCGCGCCCGGTCAGGCCGGTCAGGAATAAGTTGACTGACGAACGAAGAAAAGCACGGCCCATCTGGATGCAGAAAGACTGGACTTCATCCAGACGCGGTCTGACTCGGTTCGAACACCGACCATTAAATTGAAATGGAACAGAAAATACGGGGACGGTTCTCACCGAGTCCGCACTGACGGAGAGCATATCGAACAGGCTACTTCCGAATCAAGAACAATTGTGCCGCAGCCAAGTTCGAATCGATCGAAATTCATCTTCTCCGGAAAACGGAGCGATGCACAATGACCGATTTGCAGGCGTCGGCCGATCGGACAGGTAGCGAACACACCAATCGTCAGCGCGGACGTCGGCCGATCCCCGTCCCGGGCGCGCGCCATCGGACCTGCCGTAACTAGAGTAATTCCACCAGCTTCCGCTTCAGAATCTTCCCCGTCGGTCCGCGCGGGAGTTCCTGTGCAATCACCACCCGGCGCGGCACCTTGTAGCCCGCGATCTTGTCGCGGCAGAAGTCGCGGAGCTCCAGTTCAGTCGCCGCGGCGCCTTCCTTGAGGATGACGAACGCCACCACCACCTCGCCGCGCGATTCATCCTTCTGGCCGACGACCGCCGACTCCGCGACGGCCGGATGCTGCTCCAGCACGCTCTCAATTTCGCGCGGGTACACGTTCTCGCCGCCGACGATGATCATCTCCTTCTTGCGCCCGGTGATCTTGATGAAGCCGTCGGCGTCGACCGTGCCCATGTCGCCGGACTTGTACCAGCCGCCCTGCGTCAGGACCGCGGCGGTTTCCTCGGGCTTCTTGTAATAGCCCTTCATGATGTTCGGGCCCTTGATCCACAGTTCGCCGATTTCACCCGCGGGCACTTCCTTGTCGTTGTCGTCGAATGCCTTGACTTCGACACCGGGGATCGCCCGGCCGACTGTGCCGACGCGGTTGTCCCAGGGCACATTGAGGCTCACCACCGGCGACGCCTCGCTCATGCCGTAGCCCTGGAGCACCTCGAAACCGAACCGGTCCTTCACGGCGTGGAAGACCGCATCCGGAAACGCCTCGCCGCCGGCGATGACGTACTTGAGCGTCTTGAAATCCTCCGGGCCCGCCGACTTGATGCGAAGCAGCGCCGAGTACATGCTGGCGATCATCATCGTGACGCTGACCTTCTGATCGCGAATGGCATCGACGATCTGCGTCGGCTGAAATCGCGGCAGATAAAAGACCGACGCCCCGAGCCGGGCCGGCACCAGCATCATCGCCATCAGGCCGAAGCTGTGGAAGAGCGGGATCAGTCCGAGGAAATGATGCTCCTCCTTAAGCCGGGCCAGTTCAATCGATGCATCCACGTCGCTCGACAGGTTGCCATGCGTCTGGCACACGCCCTTCGGCTTGCCCGTCGTGCCCGACGTGTAGAGCAGCACCGCCGTATCGTCGGCGGTGACCTTCGGCGGCGGC
>CALLKH010000609.1 GCA_938008425.1 uncultured Planctomycetaceae bacterium
GCTTACGGCCGGCTGTTATACCGGCCAGAGCAACGGGCGTTCATCCCCATCTACATTCCTTTGCCCCGATAGGGCATGGAGACATCGGATGCTAATGCGTCAATGAGGCGGGACTCGCCATTGGCGATTAAATGAAGCGTCTGCATCTCGTTGGTGCAGCTACACCCAGCGGCCTCAACGAGAGAAACATGAAATCTTGACTTGCACTAGAACCCCTCAGGCGTCTTGAATTCCGCCAGAAACACCTGGCTGTCGCCGCCGGTCGTGCGTTGGCTGGTCCACATCATCCAGCGGCCGTCGCGGCTCACGACGGGAAGGCCGTCGAAGCCCGGGCTGTAGGTGACGCGCCGCTGGGCTCCCGTCTCGATGTTGATCAAATACACTTCATAGTTGTGATGACCATGCAGGCTCGTCGTGAACACGACCGACTTGCCGTCCGGCAGCCAGAACGGCGCCCAGTTCACGACGTCGCAGTGCGCCGTGATCTGCCGCTCGCTGCGCCCGTCGGCGTCGATAACGAAAAGCTGAAGATTGTCATTCCGTTTTCGATCCGCCCGGAAAATCACCCGCTTTCCGTCGGGGGAGAAAAACGGGCCGCCGTCGTAGCCGGGTGAGTTGGTCAACTGACGCACGTTGCCGCCGTCAGCATCCATGATGTACAGATCCGGATCGCCATCGCGATCGCTGGTGAAGACAATGTATTTGCCGTCATCGCTGTAGTCGCCTTCGGCGTCGTAGCCCGCCGTCGTCGTGAGCTGTCGGGGATTCGAGCCGTCAAGGTCCGCCTCGATGATGTCCATGCCGCCGGGCATGTCCCACTTGTACGAACTGCCCTTGCGGTGATAGACGTTGGGGTTCGGCATGTCGGGGTTCAGATGGCTTGAACCATAGATGATCTTGCGACCGTCGGGCCGGAAGTAGCCGCAGGTGCAGGCGCCGCCCGGCGGGCTGACGCGCTTGAGGCTTTCGCGAATCGGGTTGCCCCCATCGTCGAGGCCGAGGGTGTACATCTGGTACTGGTGCTCGCCGGGAGGAAAGGCCTGGAAGATGATCGACTTCAGATCCGGCGCGAAGTAGGCCTCGCCCGATTTGACGAGCCCCATGTCGGAGAATGTGAGCTGCCGCACATTCGTCAGTGTCCTTGCCTCAAACTCCTTCCACTCAGGGTCGGGTGCATGCTGGGCGACAAGTGCAAAGCCGCCGCCGCCGCAACCGGTGACTGCAAGGAGAACCAGGCCCGCCAGTGAAAGATGAATGGACTTCGGTTTCATGTGTTCGTGTGCCTCCATGTGGAACACGACAATATACAGCCCGCATTGAAACCGACCAGAGCAGGGTTAACCTCACCGCGTCGACCGGCCCGCCATCGTAAACAAATTCATCGCGGTCGATGGATTCCGCGGCGCTCCCGCGCCATAATGGTGCATCGCGATTCCGGTTTCGGAATCGAGAGTCCGCCGTCGGTGGCGGATCCGCAACAACGCGGCAAACCTCAGGAAACACCCGATTCCGCCTGATCGGGACCCGAACCCAGGCGGCTGGAAAGCGAAACAGTCTTGACTCTCACGCTCCTCTGCATCGGCGACGTCGTCGGCCGGCCCGGTCGATCCATGGTCGCCCGCGCGGTTCCCCTGCTGGCGAAACAGCACGGCATCGACTGCGTCATCGCAAATGTGGAAAACTCCGCGAACGGTTCAGGCCTGACGGAATCACTGTACGAAAAGTTCCTGCGGTACGGCGTTCATCTCATGACGATGGGCGACCACATCTACCGCAAGTCGGAGATTCTCCCGATCCTCCAGAAGTCGGATCGAATCGTCCGCCCGGCGAACTACCCCGCCGATTCTGTCGGCAAGGAATTCGCGGTCTTTCAGACGCCGTCCGGTGCGAAGGTGGCGGTCATCTCGCTCATGGGCCGGCTCTTCATGAAGCCGCCCTGCGATTGCCCGTTCCGCGCCGCGGATCGGGTGCTGGCCCGCCTGCCTTCGGATGTGAAAACCATCGTCGTCGATGTCCACGCCGAGGCGACGAGCGAACACGTCGCGATGGGCTGGCATCTCAACGGCCGCGCGAGCGTCGTCTTCGGCACGCACACCCACGTCCCGACCGCCGACGAGCGGGTTCTTGACCAGGGCACCGCCTACATCACCGACCTGGGCATGACCGGCCCCTACGACAGCGTGCTCGGGCGTCGAAAGGACCGCGTGCTTCGCGCGATGACCACCGGCCTGCCGACGCCGTTCGACGTGGCCACCGACGACGCCCGGCTCTGTGGAATTCTCGTCAAGGTCGACGCCGACACCGGCCGGGCAACGCACATCGAGCGCATTCGGGTCGATGAGAAATCGTTGCCGAGCGGAACAGATGGCGGCAGCGATTCCGACGATTGACCTGTCAACGCGACGACACTGACGCGCCCGCAGAATCGGAGGGATGAT
>CALLKH010000610.1 GCA_938008425.1 uncultured Planctomycetaceae bacterium
CAGCACTTCATTCTCGATCGATTCAAGGAGAACGGGCTGGAGACGCCCGACGCCCCGACGGTGGCGGTCAATGCCCATGCGGGCGATCCGCACTATGAGGTCATTGAAAATCCGCCAACGGTGATCAAACCGGGCGACTTCGTGCTGATCGACCTCTGGGCGCGATCGCCGGGCAATTGCAACATCTTCTCGGATATCACCTGGGTGGGCTGCCTCGGCGATCCGACCGCGAAGCAGCGGGAAATCTTCGAGATCGTGAAGCGAGCCCGAGACGCCGCGGTGTCACTCGTGCGGCAGGCGTGGAAGGACGGCCGGACCCTCCAGGGCTGGCAGCTGGACGACGCCGCCCGCCATGTGCTCGAAAAATCCGGCAACGCGCAGTACATCCGCCATCGCACCGGCCACAGTCTGAGCCCCGGCACGAAGGTTCACGGCCTCGGCGCGAATCTCGACAACCTGGAGACCCACGACACGCGGCGGATTCTGCCGGGTCTCGGCTTCACCGTCGAACCGGGGCTCTACCTGCCCGACTTCGGCGTGCGGTTGGAAATCAATATGTACATGGATCCGGGCGAAGGGCCCATCGTGACGTCGGGCATGCAGGATGAGATCATCATGATTCGCTGAAATGAACTGCTCGGGCCGGCGGCTCCACGCCTCATAATCTTCAGCCTCCACGGCAAATCCCCCCCCGCGGATGGTGCCTCCAATTCTTCAAGCGAATCTGAGTGGATTCGTTCACGAGGACTGCCGATTCTGCGCTGTCTGCGAGGCGGGGGGCGACGCGACTTTCGCAGGCGAATCGAGTCGCGCCCCAGGGAATTGTCGGGGGACCAGCGCATGGGCACTCAAACATCATTTACACCGGGATCGGCCGCGGCTGAGGACGTTCGCGACCATCTTGCGGAAAAGCGAAGAAAGCTGCTCGAGGCTGAGTATCAGCTCCAGGTGATGTCGCTTCAGCTCAAGTCGATGCGAACCGAGATCAAGGAGCTTGAAGGATTTGGCCTCGGCAGTCTGCTCAGTCGCATGAAGGGCGATCGCGAAGCCCGCGCGCGGGAACTGAACGCGTCGATCTGCGAACTCCAGTCAGAGTATGAAACCATCGCCCGTTCCCTTCGCAGCCTCCAGTCGGAGATCGCGACGCTCGAGAAGCAGGTCATTTCCAGTTCCCGATTTCCGGCGCCCGCGCGAAAGATGGGGGCGGCTCATTCGACTTCGAAGCTTCCACGACCGGCGCCGAACGCGCCGGCTGCGCCGTCGGTCCCGCAGTCTCCGCCGCCCGCACCGGCCACGGACAGCGTCCCGGTTTCAAGCTCTCAGGTGGCGATGCTGGCCAAGGCGATCGAGGCGGGAGAGGAAGCGCGAAAGGACCTGCTCCAGGAACTTGAGACCGCGAGCACGCTCGGTCGATGCCAGGTGGTGCAGGTCCGGGGCGTGCTCAGCGCGATCATGAATCACGCCCGCTCCGGCACGGCCGACGAGTGCGCCTCGCGCGTACGAAAGTCCATCGAGCGATTTCTCCGGCGGCGCGAGGAGGCCATCGGCCAGAACGCGGCGCCCATCGACACCGAAGAGGAAAGCCTCGTGGCCGCCTTGAAGAAGATCGTGGCGGAATTCAAGGGAAGCTGGCTTCGCCCGGACGGACAGGGCACCGATGTCGCCGGTGTGATCGAGTCGCTCACCATGTACCTCGAGAAGCGGCATCGCGACGCCAAGTCGTTGAATTCCTGAGTTCTTAGAGCAGGTCACGAATGAGTGAAGCCGTCAGCATTATTCCCACACGATCTTAGGCGAAGCGCGACAAGGTATCGGCTCCATATCACCGAAGACCTCGCGCGAAGGCATCGGCATCGCACCAGGCCGTTTCAACGGCCTTTCCCA
>CALLKH010000611.1 GCA_938008425.1 uncultured Planctomycetaceae bacterium
GGGCCGTGCCTACCGGTCTCGGTGAAGCCAGGGAGGAATAGGATTGCGCCGGAATGGCGTCGTCGAAAGCGGGTGATCGGGAAATGAACTGACGCGCGGGAAGCGCGCGGCGTCTGTGATTTGAAATGCCGAAGGAGGGAATCGAACCCTCACTCCCTTGCGGGAACCGGATTTTGAATCCGGCGCGTCTGCCAATTCCGCCACTTCGGCCCGAATCAGCCCTTAGAGGTCCGGCTGACCGCGCCAAGCCCGATATTCTACGATTCGCCGACCCTCACGCAAGGACGACATGCGGTTGGTCCTCACGGCAAAACCACCCCCTGCGCTTCGGTAAATTGAGGTTTTTCGGGACGCCCAGATCGTGCGCAGCGCACCCGGATTCGCCTGAAATCGTTCGCTCGCTATTCACCGATGTCGTGGAATTCACATGAATTCACGGCCCTTTTTCGCCCGAAAGGTAATCTATCGCTGTTTCGTCGGAGGGTCCGTTTGTGGTATAATCCGGACTCGGATCAAGGAGGTCCGGCCGCCGTTCGAGCGCGACAGTTCGCGCATCCCCGGGAGGTGAACCGGCGGCCGACCGACACCAAGTCGAGAAACTTAGCGCAATCGCCATCAACGGCAAGGTGCGTCTGAACAATTCTCGGCTACCGTATCGACGTGAGCAGGAAGGGGATATCCGATTGACCACCCGGCGTCGAATTCACTGAGCGGAGCATCCGCGCGAGGCCTGTGGCCGCGCGCTTTACTGTCGCCAATAAAAACCGTTAACAGACGAAATTGCGTTAGTTCAACACGAGTCAGGAGTCGAGAGAAATGAAGCAGAACTGTAGAGGACGGAGTCTCGTTATCGCGCTCGTCGGCGCGGTGACCTGTTGTTTCGCGACGGCGCAAACAAGCCTTGCGACCATCGTAGCCACCGACAGCTTTACCTACCCCGACGGGCCACTTGTCGGAAACGTCGGCAGCCCGTGGGCCACCCACAGCGGCACCACCGGCCAGATTCTCGTCAGCAGCGGAAAGATCACGCTGATTCAGACGACGAATTCGGAGGACGCCAACATTCCGCTCGCCTCGGCTCTCGGCGCAGGCGGTACGTACTATGCCGCATTCGATCTGAACGTGCCCACGCCGTCCGGTGCCGTCGTCAATGTCTATTTCGCGCACCACAAGGCCGGCGCCTCCACCTTCAAGGCGCGAATCTGGCTCCTGACCGGTGCTCCCGCCGGGTTCTATCGAATCGGCCTGAGCGACACGAGTACGGCGCCAACGACGCTCGGCGTCGACGTCTGGTCCACGGATCTCGCCTACGGCACGACCTATCGAATCGTCAGCTCATACAACTATGACACCGGCGCTGCCCAGCTTTGGGTGAATCCGGTCAACGAAGCGAGCCCGAAGCTCACCGTCGGAGGCGTCGCCTCCATCGCTGTGGATTCCTACGGGGTTCGCGAGGCCAGCAACAGCGGCACCACGCAGCAGATCATTGACAACCTCTGCGTCGGCACCCTGTTCAATGATGTGATCACCTGTGCACCGCCGCCTTCAACCGGCGCGTGCTGCACCGGCGGCAACTGCACCGTGGTCTCACAGGCCGCCTGCCAGGGCGGCGGCGGCGTCTATCTCGGCGACGGCGCACTCTGCCAGGCCGGCACCTGCACCGCGGGCGCCTGCTGCGTTCCCGATGGTCAGGGCGGCGAAACCTGCCAGCAGGCGATTCAGTTCACCTGCGAGAACACGCTCGGCGGCTTCTTCCAGGGCGCCGGTGTCTCCTGCACCAACCCGATTCCCTGCGGCCCGACCGGCGCCTGCTGCTCGGCCGATCTTCAGACCTGCACCAACTTCCTGACTCAGTCCGAATGCGCATTGGCTGACCCGACCGCCACCTGGTACGTCGGTCAGTCCTGCACCCTCGCCTGTGCCCCGCGCGGCTCCTGCTGCGAGCTCAACGGCACCTGCACGCTCAACGTCACCCAGGCCGAGTGCGACGCCACCAACGGTCGCAACTGGACCCAGGGCGCCGGCAGCTGCTCGAACTGCACCGCGGTGACCCAGAAGCAGGTCATCATCAGCGAGTACTACGAAGCCGCCCCCGGCTTCCGCAAGGCCATCGAAATCTACAACCCGAGCGCGAGCGCTGTCAGCCTCGACGGACATCGACTGGCGCTCTATGCCAACGGATCGGCGACCCCGACCGCATCGGCCAGCCTCAACGGCGTGACCGTTCCGGGCATGGGCGTCCGGGTCTTCATCAACAGCGATGACGTCGCCAACGACATCCCCAACTTCGATGAGTCGACCGCGATCGTCATGCCCAGCGTCGTCAACTTCAACGGCGACGACGCCGTCGCGATTCTCTTCATCGATGAGAACACCGTCGTCGATCGCTTCGGCGTCCCGACCGACGGCGACACCGGCCCGCGCGGCTCCGATCCCTACGCTGATTCAGCCTGGGAGCGCAAGTGCTTCGTCACCTCGGGAACGGACAACTTCGATTCCTGCAACTTTGACGACAAGAAGGATTGCGGCGCGGCACATGGCGCCACGTGCCCGCGCGGCGTGAATCCGCCGCTCGCCTGCGCCGACGGCGTCCACAACGACGAGTGGATCTACGAAGGTCGCAACGATGCGGCCGGCAACGGCTTCCACTCGCTCGGCGTCCATGACTGCTCGGGCCCGCTTCCGACCGGCGCCTGCTGCCCGGCACCGGCCCGCGGCGTTGACTGCTGCCCCGGCGACCTGAACGCGGACAGCACCGTCGACCTGCTCGACGTGCCGCTCTTCGTCTCGGCGCTTCTGAACAACGTCCTCGATACCTGTGCGGACATGAACGCCAGCGGCGCCGACAACGGTGCCGACGTGCAGTTGTTTGTCGCGGCCGTCCTCTCGGGCGGTAATTGCGGCATCGACACCTGCACCGAGCTGACGCAGGCGGCGTGCATCGCGGCCGGCGGCACCTACCAGGGCGACAACACCTCCTGCACACCCGACCCCTGCGGCGGCGAGCCCACGGGCGCCTGCTGTCTGCCCGAAGGCTGCGAGGATAATTTCACGCAGACGACCTGTCAGGCCGCTTCCGGCTTCTACTTCGGCGACGGCTCGACCTGCGCTCAGAACACGTGTCTCAACGATCACACCAACGTCGTGATCAACGAAATCCGAACGGACATGCCCGGAAGCGATGTCGACGAGTACTTCGAACTCGCCGGCCCTGCGGGAACCCTGCTCAACGGCCTGACCTACGTCATCATCGGTGACGACAGCGCCGGCAACGGCAGCATGCTGCCCGGCAGCCGCAGCGGCAACATCGAGCGGGCGTACAACCTCGATGGGCAGATCATTCCCGCGGACGGGCGCTTCCTCGCCGCAGTCGGAACGTTCACGCTCAATGGGGCGACGCCTGATCTGGTCATCGATCCGAACACGGGCGGTGGCGGCGTCTTCGAGAACAGTGACAACGTGTCACACCTTCTCGTCACCGGGTTCACCGGTGCGCCGGACGACCTGATTGACGACGACCGCGATGGCACGCTCAACGCGGTGCTTCCGTGGTCGATCCTGCGAGACTGGGTTAGCCTGGCCGAGATGCTGACGCCGGCGACCGAGTTCGACGAGTGGGTCTATGACTTCTCGGCCCAGAATCCCAACGGCGCGATCGTCGGGCCCGACGGCACTTTTGTCCCGAGCCATGCGTATCGATTCAATGCCGGAACGAATTCGGACGGCGCCGGCGCTCCGTGGCAGATCGGCCCGTTCGATCCTGCGACCGGAGATGATACGCCCGGACTGGTTAACATCATTCAGGGCGCCTGCTGCACGGGCAACGGCGAAACCTGCCAGGTTCTCAGCCGCGCCGACTGCACCACTGCGGCCGGTGTGTACAAGGGCACCGGCACCGACTGCACGGTCAACCTCTGCGTCGGCGCCTGCTGTACCGGCACGACCTGCCAGATCCTGACATCCACGGGTTGCACCAATATCGCCGGCACGTACCTCGGCGACGGCACGAACTGCTCCGGCAGTCCGTGTGGCGCAGTCTGCACTGACATCGCAACGGCGCGCGGCATCGCAATCGGTAATCCGGTTCGCGTCTGCGGTATCATCTACAACCGCGAGGACCTCGTTGGGCCGAATAACTCAACGATTTTCCTCTTCGACGCCAGTGGCGCCGACGGCCAGAGTGGAATCACCGTCTTCGGTTCCGATCTGGAAATCTCACTGATCAGCGGCGGCGTCGGCGACCGAATCGAAATCATCGGCACCATGCTGACGTTTAGCGGTCTCCTCGAAGTCGGCAGCGGCGCGACGCCGTTGCAGTTCGTCACCAACTACGGCTTTGTCGGAACGCCGACCCCGGTGCTCACGACCCTGGCCGACCTCCAGGAAGGCAACCCGGTCGCCGAGGCCCGCGAGAGCGAGCTGATCCGGCTGGAATGCGTCACCTTCGTGGACGGCAATGGATCCAATGTCTTCGACGGCGGAACCTCCGGCACGAACTACACGATCACCGACGGCACCAACACCGGCGTGGTTCGTGTTCCCACGAACTCGCTCGACATCCAGGGCCAGTTCATCCCCGTCGGTCCGGTGAACCTCACGGGTATCCTCAGCCAGTTCGACTCGACCGATCCGCGAACGGGTGGATACCAGATTCTCATCTGGGACCTCTTCGAGAACATTGAGCAGAGTCCGGCGAACTGCACGGTTCCGACCGGCGGCTGCTGCAGCTTTGGAATCTGTGATCCGGGCGTCACCCAGCAGGATTGCAGCTTCGCCGGAGGACTCTACCTCGGCGACGGCAGTGACTGCTCGGGCGGTTGCCCCGGTTCAAGCGGCGACTGTCTGATCATCAGCGAGGTGGTCGACGGCGATCGCTCCGGCGGAACGCCGAAGTGGATCGAGATCACCAACACCGGTTCGTCGCCCTACCAGTTCCCGGCGGGCGGCGTCATCGTCCAGGTCAATGCGGCAACCGATCGCACGGTCGATGTGGATCTCACCGGCGTCATCATCGCCGCCGGCGATTCGTACGTGATCTGCGGCACCGGAAGCAGCGGACAGGCGATCTTCGAGGACACTTATGGTTTCTCTGCCGATCTTTACAGCGGCAACATCACCGGGAATGGTAATGATCGGTATATCCTGACCGATGCGGCCGATGGATCGAACCTGATCGACATCTACGGAACGCTGGACTCGGACAACACGAGCCTGCCGTCCCCGTGGAGCTACGCCGATGCCGTGGCATTGCGAATCCCGGCCGCCAGCTCCGGCAACAGTGGAACGTTCAATCCGGCGGAGTGGACGATCACGTCACTCGATGCCCCGGATGACGCGTCGCAGAAGGCGGCCCTGCAGGCCAACACGACCCCCGGCACGCACACGTACGACCCGTGCACCGGCGGTCAGTGCGAAGCGCCCCAGGGCACGCGCACCATCGTGCAGTGCAACGCCGGCGGACCGGCCTGTGCGGGTGGCCAGACCTACTGCAATTACTCGGTCAACGCTTCAAGCCCGACGCAGCTTCCGGCAAATTGCCCCAAGTGCGTCGCGATCGACGGCCAGACGGTCTGCGTACCGTGCACCGGCAACTGCCCGTTCGGAGGATTTGCCATCTTCAAGTGGTCCAACTTCGACGGTCAGGGCGGCGACTGCTACTTCGAAGGTTCGGTCTTTGTTGACGGCCCCTGCCAGACGCAGGGAACCTGCTTCAACTCGGCCGGGTTCTTCAATGAAGTCCCGTGATCAGGAAACTCCGGACCGACAGCGCGATGCCGATTCGGCTTCGGCTGAGTCCGAATGAATGACAGAAAACGCCCCCGGTCGAAGCACGGCCGGGGGCGTTTTGCTGCTACAATCAGGAAATAACGCCGGGCTGAGGCGTATACTCGAAAAAGGGGAACCTCCGGAAGGGGAATCATGTCGGCTCTTGGAATCAGTGCTCCCGTTCGCGAACGACCGCGCCGTTTACTTGCCGTGGTGGTCGCGACGATTTTTTTCTGGTCCGCGGGTGATCTGCTCGCCGCGGTCCGCGTCTGCACCTACAACCTGCTCCAGTACGACAGCAGCGCTTCAGTTCGCGATCCCGACATGCGACTGGTTCTCTCGGCGATAAATCCGGATGTCATCTGTGTTCAGGAAATTGCGAATACGAACGCGGTCAACAATTTTCGAAACAACGTGCTGAACGCCTCGGGCGGGCCCGGCCAGAGCGACCCCTACGCGATGGCGACGTTTTCCGACACCAGTTCACCACTCGACATCGCACTCTTCTACCGCTCCAGCAAATTCACGTTTCCCGCCGGGGCGGGAAGTTACATCGTCTTACCCCGACTTTCATCCCCGCGAGACGCTTATCGATGGCGACTACGGCCCGTCTCAGACTCGTCCGGTGCGAACGACCTCTTCATCTATGGGATGCACCTCGCCGCCTCGGTACCGTCGGAACGCGCCGAGCAGGCGCAGACTGTTCGAAATGATGCCAATGCGCTGCCTGCCGGGACCCATTTCATCTTCTGCGGCGACTTCAACATCGACTCCACCAGCGAAACCTCCTATCAGAACTTCACCGGCTCCCAGGCCAACAACAACGGCCGCGGATGGGATGCGCTGAATCCAAACGGCCTCCTT
>CALLKH010000612.1 GCA_938008425.1 uncultured Planctomycetaceae bacterium
GTAGAGCTTTTGCCTCCAATATGGCGGATGCAACCAGCAAAACTGAAAGGATTCCTTCGGGAACGAAGACGGATGACAGGCGTCCTCGCCATCGCGAAGGTCGCTCGACCAGCAGTGGATGCCGAGTTCGTGACAAACGTCTCGACAGGTGCCGCTGCCGGTCATCGGGTCGAGCACGGTGGTCGGCCGAAAGAAGCGCAGGAGGTCTTTGATCAAGTTGCCCCCGCAATTGCCGGGATAACTCCGGTCGCCGTATTCACCCGCCCGACTGAAGTGATAAAGGCTGGTGAGGTGCGGGACGGGACTGCCATTCATGGGAGCTATCGGGAGCCGCGCGTAGATGGGTCGGCTTGATTCTGCCACAGGTTTGGCGGAGTTGTTGCCACCGAAGCGGTTGGCATAGTAGGGGTTGATCAGGGTGGTCAATGGGGTCATGGGCGTTGCTCCTCGTTGGGCAAAGTAGTCATCGATGTCGATATCGCTGAGGTCATTCATGAGTCTTTCCTTTCAAAAAAAGTGGGGGCGGGCTGCAAGAACCCGCCCCGTTGTGACAATTACTCTATGGTTTCGGATGCGACACGCAGGGTGATGCGTCCGTCGAGCGGCACGGCTTCAATCTGAATGTTGAAGCCCTTGCCGTCCTGGTGAGCCCAGGCGGCCCCGATTCTCGTCCAGAATCCCTTGCCCCCTTCGCGATCGCGAACCTGGTAGGCGACGTACGTCGGTGATTTCGAAGCGGGCTTCGGGTTGGTGTTGGCGTCTGACATCTTGAGTCTCCTCTTTCTGTAGTTTCCGGTCGCGACCATCGCGGCCTGATGACACGGACAAAAAGCCGGAACAGTCCGGGGGCTTCGGCCAAGCGCAGCGCACCGGTCAATCTGAAAATTGGGGGCGACCTTCAGGGGGAGCCGATTTTCTGATTGACCGGCCCGGCGACGGCTTTATGTGTTCATCCGAAAGGCCGCAGCGGTCGAGAACCGTACGAAAGAACCAAGAGGAGACACGTTCTGACGACAACGCCATCGAAGTCGATCGATACGACGCTTCTCTGAACGGGATGTGGGCATCGCATGGGGCAAGGAATGAGAGGGCGAGGGGGCTGACCGGCTGCGAAGACATGACGGCGACGAACTTTGCTCGATTGCCGTGTAGATCTGAACGCCACCGGTGTGTCATATTGGAACGAAACTCTTGTTGTCAAACGGGGCGCTTGCAGACCGTCATGTGTTTCAGCTAAGTACGTTGCTTCCGTCAAAAAAACACCCACGTGAATCCATGCTACGAATTGTCCAGAACACCCATGCCGCGGGCGCAAAGAGCTACTACTCGTCGGCCGACTACTACACAGAAGGGCAGGAACAGGCAGGATCATGGCATGGGAAGGGTGCGGAGCGATTGGGACTGACGGGTACTGTGAAGCAGCAAGACTGGGATGCCCTGTGCGACAATCGAAACCCGGAGACCGGGGCGACGCTGACGCAGCGCCAGAAGGAAACCCGCCGCGTCGGCTACGACTTCAATTTCCACGTGCCGAAGAGCGTATCGATCCTCTACAGCCTGACACGCGACGAGCGAATTCTTGATGCATTCAGGGACTCGGTACGCTCCACGATGAACGATATCGAATCGGAATCACAGACCCGCGTTCGTTCAGGGGGCCGCAATGAGGACCGATCGACGGGAAATCTCGTATGGGGAGAATTCATTCACTTCACCGCCCGGCCAGTGGATGGCGTACCGGACCCCCATCTTCATGCGCACTGCTTCGTGTTCAATACCACGTTCGATGCGGCCGAAAACCGATGGAAGGCCTGTCAGTTTGCGGGGATCAAGCGGGACGGACCCTACTTCGAGGCGCTGTTCCACGCGCGGTTGGGGGAGAAGCTGTCCCAACTGGGGCTATCCATTGAGCGCAGCCGCAAGGGTTGGGAAATCGCAGGCATCCCCACAACGGCGGTCAGGAAGTTCTCGAGACGGACGACCCTGATCGAGCAAAGAGCGCGTGAGGAGGGGCTCACCAATCCGGACGCAAAGGGTGAACTGGGGGCGAAGACCCGGCAGCGCAAGGCGAAGGACCTGACGCTGCCGGAGCTCGAATCGCTCTGGCGCGCATCGCTCACGCCCGAAGAGCACGTCGCGGTTGACGCCGTGGCAACGCAGATAGGGGGAGGGGGTACAGAAGGAAATAGCGGCGCGAAGCGGGAAGCGGTGGATCATGCCATCAGCCACTGCTTCGAACAGAAGTCCGTCATGCCGGAACGTATGCTGATGGCGGAGGCATTGAAGCACTCGGTGGGGCGGGCCGCGCCGGAGTCGGTCATCCAGGAATTCGGCCGACGGCCGCTTCTGTCGGCCGCGTATGAGGGACGAAAATTCGTCACGACCCCTGAGGTGTTGGACGAAGAGCAGCAAATGATCCGCTTTGCCCGTGACGGCAGGGGAACCTGCCGTCCAATGGTTGAGGGGACACACCGCTTCAAACGGGACTGGCTCAACACGGGCCAAAAGCGCGCCGTCAAACACGTTTTGGAGTCACCCGACCGAGTAATGGTCATTCGAGGCGCAGCCGGCACCGGCAAGACGACGATGATGCAGGAAGCCGTTGAAGCCATCGAATCCAATGGCCAACGGGTACTTGTGTTCGCGCCATCAGCGAATGCCAGCCGGGGCGTACTCCGGGATGAAGGGTTCTCCGACGCCAATACCGTGGCCCGACTGCTTGTGGATAAGGAACTGCAGTCGACGGTGCGTGGGCAGGTCATCTGGATTGACGAAGCCGGCCTATTGGGCGCGCGCACGATGGGGCAACTCTTCGATCTGGCCAAGGAGTCGGGGGCCCGCGTCATTCTTTCCGGCGATCGGCGACAGCACGGGAGCGTGCAACGCGGTGCTGCGCTGCGCGTCCTCGAAGACGAGGCGGGCATCGTCCCTGCCGAGATCAAGGAAATTCAGCGCCAACGCGGCGATTACAAGCGGGCGGTCGAAGCCCTCAGTGAGGGCAGGGTGGCAGATGGCTTTCAGCAGCTTGACCGCCTGGGCTGGATTCGCGAAGTCGATCACGGCGAGCGTTACAAACAATTGGCCGAGGACTATGCATCTACTGTCGCCGAGGGAAGAACGGCGCTGGTGGTTTCGCCGACCCATCTCGAAGGGGAACGCATCACCCGAGAGATTCGACGTCGTCTGAAGGAGTCCGGCAAACTCGGTGGCGATGAACGCGAGTTCCGCGTGCTCCGAAACGCCAATCTCACCGAGGCGGAGCGTGCGGACGCCGCGAACTACGTCTCCGGCGATGTCATCGAATTCCACCAAAATGCCCGGGGTTTCAAACGCGGCCAGCGCGTCGAGGTTGGAACGGGGCTACCACCGGTCGATCAGGCGCAGCGATTCCAGGTGTTCCATTCCGGGACACTCTCCCTCGCGAAGGGCGAAATCATTCGGATGACTCAGAACGGCAAGACGGCAGATGGCAAGCACAGACTCAACAACGGTGCCGTCTTCACCGTGAAGAGGTTTACCGACAGTGGCGACATCGTTCTGAACAACAATTGGATCATGGATAAGGAATGGGGGCACTGGACGCACGGCTACGTCGTGACCAGTCACGCCAGCCAAGGGCGCACAGTTGACTGTGTTTTCATCGGCCAGTCGGCCGAATCCTGGCCTGCATCGAGCCGTGAGCAGTTCTACGTCTCGGTGAGCCGAGGCAGACAACAAGCCGTCGTCTTCACCAACGACAAGCGCGAATTGCTCGACGCGGTGAGTCGCAGCGACGATCGATTGTCTGCGAGCGAACTCATGGACGATACCCGAAAGCGTAACCCGCTCCATCTCTTGTCAAGACATCGGCAGGCCAGCGAGGTTCGTCTGCCGGTTCTGCCTCGGGTTCCCGAACCGGAAAGGCTCGTCCATGAACGATAGTGTCCTGAGTCGATACGCGAGCGCCATTCGGGCCGAACCCGGCCGACAGGGAAGGGACGAGGAGCTCGTCGACCAAACCGACGATCTCGGTGCGTTTGGCTGGCTGCGCGGGCCGCGGGAACGCGCCGTCATGCTCGAACTTCGTAAGCGGGACGGAAACAGCATAGCACTGAGCTACGCCCTCTTGGAGCGCGCCGAGTTCGACCCATCCATTGGAATTACGCTGTTCTTCATGGGACAGGGAATCGTCATCCGGGGCCGAAACCTGAATCAGGAAGTCCGCCCCTCCGTCCGGCTCTATGAAGGAATCCTCCGCCATCGTGTGACTTGGCTCAGGGAGACCCACGATCGGCCGGTCGCATCCGATGGCCCCGAGACCGTCGTTTCCGCAATCGAAGTATGACCCGCTCCTGGCCCGACCAGCGGGGAATCAATGTTAGGAACGGATCCGGCTCGAACGGGCGTCGTTCGCGCTCAACGATTTCGGCCGCGACAACGCTCGTGATCGCCGTGTTTGCTGTTAATCTCGCGCAGGAGCGGCCGAAACATCTGGACAACGGAGGCGGCCGCCATAACGCCCATACAAATCATGGCTACTTTGTTGAAAACGACTGCGTCGTTCTTCGGCGCGGAGCGCGCCATCTGCTGTGCTGTGTTGGCCATTTGAAGAGGGTTTGGGGTCGTCATGGATTACCTGATTGATGAGTTGTGTTGTGTGCGTGACAAATCCATAGCTGTTTGGTAATTGCATGGCAAGGGCGGATGTGAGAATTCCAAACTCGAATCAGACCGTGCTAAATGGAAATCCGCTCCACGATGTTCCGTGTCACCTTTCGGTCCCTCCGATCATAGAGCCGCGTGGTGCGGGGGTCGACATGTCCGAGCAACTCCTGAACGTCCTCGATGGGAACGCCCTGCTCCAAGAGATCGGTGGCCGTTGTCGCCCGGAAGGAATGGCAGGTTAGGATGGTTGGTAGTCCGGCGCCTTTGAGGCGGCGCTTGACCATCCGATGGATGTCCTTGGGACGGCATGGCCTGGAACCAATCCTCAGGGTACGGCCGAGCGCTGACCGGAACATGGGGGCATCTTCGTCTGGCGCATCTCCGATTGCCGAAACATACTCCTGAATAAGACCCTGTAAATCATGTCGGCACGGGATGTGCCGCTCGTTGCCTCCCTTTTCGTCGAACCGCAAGTACCATTGACGACCATCAGTATAGAAGTCTCTTCGTCGAAGTTTGGCTACCGCGCCGACCCGACAGGCCGTATACATAAGGATAGCCAGTATCGCCCGATCCCGGAGTCCCACAACATGGGTGGTGTCAATGGAATCGAGAAGGATTCGAGCGTGCGCCGGGTCGGTGGCCGGCGTCTTGCCAGTGACGTTTCGGACTTTCGGTCCCCGGACGCTCGCAGCCGGATTCAGCACGATCGCGTGACGTTGGACCAGGGTGTCGAATAACCGACGGATGGCGGCAAGATGGAGCTTTTGCGTGGGCTTGGAGGCGGGCTTTCCTTTGGTCGTTACCAGGGTTCGAATGTAATGGCCCACGCTGCCAGGTGGAATACGGATCAGTTCGAATTCCTGAGACTCGCACCATTTCAGGAAACGGTGCACGGCGTGGCGATACGCGACGCGGGTGTGATCATTGCCGATTTCGTCACCGAAGAACTCCGCGTAGGCGAATTGGGCGTTGCGACCAGCCTGGCTGACGATAGATGGCAACTCACCGACACCGAAAGACGGTGTCAGCTCCTGTTTGGACTGCGGAACGATCTCGGTATCACTCAAGTGGCCTCCACGTAGAGAATGGTTAACCCCGGATTGACGTCCCCCTACCCTGTTAACCAGGGGGATATAACATCCTTTGTGTACCACAACTGAGAGTGAAGCGCAACGGGTTTGAAACTGGGATGGGACGATGGGTTGGCGTGGCGGGTTTGTGGCCGGTTCCAAATCACGCTCGTGATGAGTTGCTTCTGCCCCGTGGCCATCGATTGGGCCGGCTGAAGCCAAGCAACCCAACCACAATCGAATGGCCAAGCCTATGAAACCGCGCAAATTAAGAGGAGCAACGGACCGGCGATCAATTCAAGTCATCGCGCAGCCTGTCGATGATGCGCCGCGTGTCGCGCGACACCTTGCTTTCCGAACAGCCGAGCCGAGCGGCAATTTCGACGCCGCTGAGCTGGCAAAAAAATCTTGCGAGAATCATATCGCGTTCGTACTCGGGGAGTTCCTTCATCTTGGAAACTGCGCGGTCGATCTCGTCGCTTTCGGCCACGGACTCCAGGACATCGGACCCTTCACCGACGAAAAGGTCAGCCGCGTACGCGAGCGCCGTCTCTCCTGGTCCGGCTGCCACTCGAAAGCAGGTGTGCTTCAAGATCGTGAATCCCCACCGGGCGAATTCGCGGCCCTGATCCCACAAGGCCGCTCCGCCGTCCCACAGAATACGATGCCATTCCTGCGCCGCCACCTCGTCATTGCCGTGAATTGGGTGGTTTGAAATGCGACGAAAAAGGCGAGCGGCCTCTTGCCGTATGAAACGGTCGATCTGAGCAAGTTCATCGGGCATCCGATCAACCTGTCCTCGATCTTGTGTGGCGTAGTGCGGCATCACTTTGGTGAAGACTGACTCCATTGAATTCCATGTTTCGGTGCCGGTTGTCTTCCCGCCTCTTTCGAGTTTCATCGATCTGCTCCCGTATCAATGCCAACCGAGCGACTCACCGGAATCGCATACACCTATTATTGGCCGCACATCGCAGGAGCATGTCGTGAGTGTGGCTTTGCGGGGAAGGCGGGGAAACAGTTTGCATTGGAAAGGAACCGGGGAAGACGGGGATTCCGGGGAAGGCGGGGAAAGAATTCTTCATCGTATGGCATGCCTGAGAGGCGGCAGGAGCTTGTCGTGCTACTTGTGGTGGAATAGGGTTGCAGGGGTCGCGGGACAAAACCGAAAAAACGACGACGAATTTGAGGAGATTGCCATGGCCGAGAGATTCCGGTCGATCACCGCCGATTTCAAGGTTACATGAATGCCAAGAACGTGCTCAACATCCGGCCCGGTCTGATTGAT